>JAUQVI010000055.1:0-14959 GCA_039794885.1 Thermostichus sp. DG02_5_bins_236 | reverse complement strand
GGTCGTCCAATTCGCCTAGAACGGGATCCCTTATTTCAAAAAATTGTGGTGGAACGGCGGGGTGGGTTCTGCTTTGAGTTGAATAGCCTCTTGGCTGCTGCCCTGATGCGCTTGGGCTATTCGGTGCAGCTGTTGTCAGGACAGGTCAGCCGAGCCGATGGTAGTCTGGGACCGGAATTTGACCACCTGGCTTTGCAAGTGGTTCTGGATGACCAAGCTTGGCTGGTGGATGTGGGCTACGGGGATTCCTTTCGCCAGCCTTTGCAACTGGGGGATCCCCAGATTCAAAGCCAGGAGCAGGGGTGCTATCGGTGTGTCCCTGGGTCGGAGGAAAGGGATCCCTCCCCATTCTCTCCTCGCTACTGGTTGGTGCAGCAGGAACAAAGGTGCTCCGCACCGCTAACGCGAACAGATCGAACCTGGAAAACCCTATTCCGGGTGGATCGAATGCCCCGTCAATTGCGGGAGTTTGAGCCGATGTGTCGGTTTCACCAGACCTCTCCCGAGTCAATGTTTACTCGCCTCCGTCTGTGTACCCTGGCCACGCCCAGCGGGCGAATCACCCTCACCGCCCGCGCCAATGGCTGCGCCTCTTTTAAGTGGATCGAGACTACTGCTGCAGGACGGCGGGAGCGCACCCTCAAAGATGAAAGGGAATACCGGCAGCTCCTATCTCAATCCTTCGGGATCCAGTTGCCTCCAAAGCAGGACTCGGATTACCCCCCATTTGGCCCAGTTAGAAGCAACTCTAGGAAGCCAAGACAAGGCAATGTCACAATAGGGAGTGACGTTTCGTAGTCCCGGTTACGGTCATGGATTCTGCCGCGGTTTCCTCTTTTGATGGCCAAGCCCTTGATCATGTGTTGATCTTTGACACCACCCTGCGAGATGGGGAGCAATGTCCCGGCGCCACCCTAAACACTGAAGAGAAACTGGCAATCGCCCGGCAACTGGCCCGACTGGGAGTAGACATCATCGAAGCCGGCTTTGCCTATGCCAGCCCTGGCGACTTTGAAGCCGTGCAGAAGGTGGCCGAACAGGTGGGATCCCCAGATGGCCCTGTGATTTGCAGCTTGGCCCGTGCCCTCAAGCCAGATATTGAAGCCGCCGCCGAGGCCCTTAAACCCGCCGCCAAACCCCGTATTCACACTTTCATCTCCACCTCGGACATTCACCTCAAGTACCAGTTGCGCAAGACCCGCGCTGAGGTACTGCAAATTGCCGAAGAGATGGTGGCTCATGCCAAATCCTTTGTGGAGGATGTGGAATTTTCCATGATGGATGCCACCCGTTCTGATCCGGAATTTCTTTACCAGGTGATCGAAGCGGCAATCCGGGCCGGAGCCAAAACCATCAACATCCCGGACACTGTTGGCTACGTGATGCCAGAAGAATTTGGCCAGCTGATCAAAGGGATCCGCGAAAACGTCCCCAACATCAAGCAGGCGGTGCTTTCCGTTCATGGTCATGACGATCTGGGGGTATCGGTGGCTAACTTCCTAGAGGCCATCAAGCAAGGTGTCCGGCAGGTGGAGGTGACCGTCAACGGCATTGGTGAACGGGCCGGCAACACAGCTCTGGAAGAATTGGTGATGGCTTTACATGTTCGGCGCAGCTACTATAACCCCTACTTTGGCCTGCCTGTTGATTCGGAAAAATCCCTCACCCACATCAAAACCCAGGAGATCTACCGCACCTCTCGCCTGGTTTCTAACCTGACCGGGATGCTGGTTCAGCCTAACAAAGCGATTGTTGGCTCCAATGCTTTTGCCCACGAATCCGGCATCCACCAGGATGGCATGCTCAAAAACCGTCAGACCTATGAAATTATGGATGCCCAAACCATTGGCTTGCAGTCTAGCACCTTGGTCATGGGCAAGCACTCGGGCCGCAACGCCTTCCGCAACCGTTTACAAGAGTTGGGCTTTCACCTCTCGGAGCAGGATTTGAACAAAGCCTTCGTTCGCTTTAAGGAACTGGCGGATAAGAAAAAAGAAATTTCCGATCTGGATCTGGAGGCTATTGTTAATGATGAGACCCGCCCGGTACCAGAGCTCTACCGCCTTGAACATGTGCAGGTAGTCTGTGGTGACAAACAGGCCCCAACCGCTACGGTACGCCTGATTACCCCGGATGGGGAAGAACTCATGGATGCAGCAGTGGGGACTGGCCCGGTGGATGCCGTGTACAAAGCCATCAACCGCATTGTCGACATACCCAATAAGTTGATCGAGTTCTCCGTTCAGTCGGTAACTGCCGGGATTGATGCCATTGGGGAAGTTACCATTCGCTTGCGCCACGAGGAGCGGGTTTTCTCCGGGCATGCCGCCAACACGGATATCATTGTGGCCTCCGCCCAAGCTTATATGAATGCCCTCAATAAGCTCTACTTTGCCCTGCACGCCGTGCGCTCTACCCCTGAGCAACGGGAGGCTGCTACCCAGAAAATCTAACGGGTCGGGATCCCTGCCTGAAATACCCGTCCAATCACCTCTTCGATTGGCGGATCCGTTACCGTCAGATCCAGCACGGGTAGCTCCGCCAAAAGCCGGGCTACCGTCTGGGTCAGGGTCTGCCGATCCACCCAGAGGCGCACCTCACACCCTTCCGTCAGTATCGGATCCCGGGCAGCTTGGACTTCCCCATAGGTTTGCAGTTGGGCCAAGGGGCAGGACTGGGCCAGTTCCAGCTTGACTTCCCGATAGGGGGCAAACCGCTCCAGTAATTCCTCAAGGCCGCCATCGTAAATTAGTTGCCCTGCATTGATCACCAGTACCCGCTCACACAGGGCTGTAATATCCGCCATGTAGTGACTGGTCAAAAGAACCGTTGCCCCGTAGCGCCGATTGTAATCCCGTAAAAACTGCCGCACACTGGCCTGCGCATTCACATCCAACCCCAGCGTTGGCTCATCTAAAAATAAAACCTTTGGTCGGTGCAACAGGGCTGCTAGCAGCTCTGCTTTCATCCGTTCCCCCAAAGAGAGCTTGCGCATCGGTTGGGTCAGTTTGCCCTCTAGGTTGAGAAGCTGCGTTAGCTCCCCCACTCGCGCCTGAAACTCTTTTTCCGGGATCTCATAAACCGCAGCATTGATCCGCAAGGAATCCATCGCCGGCAGATCCCAGAGCAACTGTTGTTTTTGCCCCATCACCAGGGTGATTTGCTGCAAAAAAGCGGGATCCCGTTGATAGGGCGTGTGACCCACTACCTGCACCGACCCACCGGAAGGATGGATCAAGCCGGTCAACATCTTTAAGGTTGTTGTTTTACCTGCGCCATTGGGCCCCAAGAACCCGACCACTTCCCCCGGCTGGATCTGAAAGCTAATCGATTGCACCGCTGGAATGTAGCGATAGGTACGGCGAAAAAAATGTCGTAGAGTACCGATGATTCCGGGATCCTTGATGGCGACTGGGTAAACCTTGCTCAGCTCTCGAGCCGTAATGATCGGTTCAGGCTGAGGCGGCAGTGCATGGGGCAACATGTCGGATCCTCACCCCCACGAAACAAGCAGACCCGCTACCCCAACCTCAAGGTAAAAGGCCCCGAAGCTGAACATACCGGATCTGGAGAGGGCTATTGCCAGTATCTGAGGAGAAAATGCAAACGGATAGGGGAACTACAGCAGTCCTACATCGGTGCCAGGCTTACCGGTGGCCAATTCCACCTTAATGATGCGGCCACCGGATTTTTGGATGCGTTGCTGTTCCCGAAACCAGCTATCGTAGGGCACCAACTTGGTGAAGAAGGTATTCTGCAGCTCCCGTTGGGTGCGAATCCGGGTTTGGCTAGGCACACAGGCCGTGATCTTAAACATGCGCATGATATGGGATCCCTGATCAACAACGAAATGGGCTATCTCGACCAGCAAAACAGGCGATCCACCTCAGAAAGCTCGCGTACCCTGATTAGCACACCAGATCCCTGCGGCAAATCGCCCGTCGTGCTCGTTGGACAATGGAACTCAAGCCGATCCAACGACGCTAGCGTTTAGCTCAGGCCAGAGCAGATGTAGTCGAAGTACACACCCATCTCTTTACCAGCATCAGCACCCACCAAAGCAGCGGTCACTTCTTTCATCGCTTGGATGGCTTGGATGGTGGCACCCACGGGCACGCCCAAAGAGTTGTAGGTTTCCTTCAACCCGTTCAGCACCCGCTCATCCAGGATGGAAGTATCCCCGGCCAGCATGGCATAGGTGGCATAGCGCAGATAGTAATCCATGTCGCGGATGCAAGCAGCATAGCGACGGGTGGTGTACATGTTGCCACCGGGACGGGTCAGATCGGAGTAAAGCAATGCCTTAGCAGCAGCATCCTTGACGATGGTGGAGGCATTGGCGGCAATGGTAGCAGCCGCCCGCACCCGCAACTCGCCCGTGGCGAAGAAGGACTTCAACTTATCAATGGCAGAGTTGTCGAGATACTTGCCTTGGACGTCGTAGCTGTTGATTACAGCGGTAATCGCGTCTTGCATGATGAGTTTCCTAAATCCAAATCAGTGAACATCAAACAGTTGTGCAGTCAAAACAATGAGGGATTAGCCCATTGCTCCCACTACGAAGTCAAAGTAATAGCCAGCCTCAGCTGCATCATCGGGAGACAACAGACCACCAGCCACCTGCTTCATTTGACGCACGCTCTCAGCCACCGCCGGGATTGGGGTGCCCAAAGAGTTGTACATTTCCCGGACACCCACCAAGCCGATCTCTTCGATCGGAGTGACATCACCAGCGATGATGCCGTAGGTAACCAGGCGCAGGTAATAGTCCATATCCCGCAAGCAAGTCGCAGTCATCTCTTCCCCGTAAGCATTGCCACCAGGGGAGACAACATCAGGGCGCTTCTGGAAGAGTTGATCGGCAGCTTGCTTTACGATGCGCTCACGAGACTCGGTTAAGACTTGAGCGATGCGCAACCGCTTCTCACCGGAGGTGACAAAGGATTTGATCCGATCCAATTCCCCTGGGCTCAGGTAGCGGGCTTCCGCGTCCGCATTCACAATCGATTTCGTGACAACGCTCATGGATATCTATCCTCAAGTCGATTTTTTTAAAGAGTATGACGAACATACCCGGATGCTATTTTCGGACATGGCTGCCATTCACCATCTCAGATCTTCACACTTCTTAAGATGTCTCCCAGAAAAGGGTGCCCCTGCCCCCTCCTGACTGCGCTACTCCGGTAGTGCTGTGGGAGAGTGGTTACAATTCAAAATAGAAGAGAGGTAAGTCGCCAGGGGATCCCGGGCACTTGGCTTCAGGACGCGCATTGAGGTTGTGATGACGGATGCCTCTGGATCAAAGGGATCAAAAGTTGTTGCGGAGAGTCCGCCCCAATCTCTTCCGGATCATCTGATCCGAGCTACGGCGGCAGAAGGCAAAATTCGGGTGGTGGGGTTGGTTTCCACCCAAGCGGTACAAGAGGCACGGGATCGCCACAAACTTTCCTATGTAGCCACCGTTGCCTTGGGTCGAGCTATGAGTGCAGGGCTGCTCTTGGCGGCCAACCTGAAACGACGTCAGGCACGGATTAACCTGCAACTGAAGGGGGATGGCCCCCTGGGTAACATTTGGGTGGATGCCGGTCTGGATGGCACAGTGCGCGGATATGTGGGCAATCCGGCGATTGAGCTGCCCCTCACTTCAGAGAGCAAGTTGGATGTGGGCCAGGCGATCGGGCGCTACGGCTACTTGCATGTGTTGCGGGATCTGGGATATGGCCAGCCCTATACTAGCGCCGTGGAGTTGGTGTCTGGAGAGGTGGGGGATGATGTCACCTACTATCTCTCTTCCTCTGAGCAAACCCCTTCGGCTGTACTGCTGGGTGTGAATCTTGATTCTCATCGGGTGCGGGCTGCCGGGGGTGTTTTGCTGCAGGTGATGCCGGGAGCGCCTGCCAGTCTGATTCCGGAGATGGAAACCCGCTTGGCTAAAGTGGAGGAATTCAGCCCGATGCTGGCCTCTGGGGGCGGGTTGCGAGAGCTGCTGCAGATTTGCTTGGGGGATTTGGATCTCAAAATTGTGCCGGAGATGCGCACCATCCGTTTTTACTGCAAGTGCAATTCCGACCGGGTGAAAGGGGCTTTGCGCATGTTGGGCCGCGATGAGCTGATTGATATGATCCACACCGATAAAGGAGCGGAGGCTGTCTGTCACTTCTGTAACGAGGTGTATCGTGTCTCGGAGGATGAGTTGCGCTCGATTGTGGCCGATATGTCGGCAGCCGTATGATGGCTAAGCAAGGGATCCCTATTTCTGATCTTCCCGTTTGATGGTTGCTGAGCGAACTGCCCCGGAGCTATCCATCGTTATCCCCTGCAAAAATGAGGCGGATAATCTTGAGCATTTGTTTGCGCGCCTCACCCAAACCTTGGATCCCTTACAGCTCAGCTACGAATTGGTTTGCGTGAACGACGGCAGCCAGGACAACACACTGGAGAAACTGCTCGTCTTTCACCAACGGGATCCCCGCATTAAGGTGATCAACCTATCCCGTTGTTTTGGCAAAGAGATTGCCCTCACTGCAGGCATCGATCACACTTCGGGGAAAGCGATCATTCCCATCGATGCCGACCTTCAGGATCCACCGGAGTTGATCCCGGAGATGCTGGGGTTGTGGCGACAGGGCTATCAAGTGGTGTACGCAGTGCGCCGTAGTCGTCAGGGGGAGAGTTGGTTCAAACAATTGACTGCCCACGGTTTCTACCATGTCATCGATCAACTTAGCCAGGTGCGGATCCCACGCAACACCGGGGACTTTCGCCTGTTGGATCGACAGGTGGTAGAAGCCATTAAGCAACTGCGGGAGCGCACCCGCTTCATGAAAGGGATCTTTGCCTGGGTGGGTTACCGACAAACGGCCATCTTTTATGATCGTGCCCCTCGTTACCGTGGCAAAACCCAATGGAATTATTGGCGTCTGTGGAACTTGGCTGTAGAGGGGATTACTTCTTTTAGTTCCTGGCCCCTACGGGTGTGGAGCTACGTGGGGTTGTTCATCTCGCTGCTGGCTTTGCTGTACGGAGCTTTTTTGGCAATTCGGACGTTGCTACTGGGATCCGATGTGCCGGGATATGCCTCTTTAGCAGTGATGGTGTTGTTCTTAGGCGGGATCCAGCTAATTAGCCTGGGGATCATCGGAGAATACTTGGGCCGCATTTTTGAAGAGGTGAAAGGCCGTCCTTTGTATTTGGTGCAAGGGGCATTTGGGTTTGAGGATTCATCTCATTCTATTTCTACGGGATCCCATCAACCCTCTAACTCAAGTCCGATACCCACCAAAATACACACTTAGAAGTTCAAGTCCAGTCATCATCTCTGAGGGTGTTTCGCTTGGAAGTCCCATACTCTCGGTACTCTTGCACAAAGAGATCTTTAATTTCCGATTCGGATAGCTGGATCCCTTTAATTTCAGCATGGGCAATCGCCTTCATGACCTCAATATAAGCAAAGCCAATCGAAAGGGTGAGGGTGGCTGCCGTGGTGGATTGGACGATCCCACCCGCAATTGATCCAACGCCAGGGATAAACTTAAGTAGGTTAGAAGCAATCGCTCGCCCCGCCACTACTGCTCCCCCAATTCCGGCCAAAGCTCCCATCAGAGAGTAATAAAAGGAAGGAGAAGTTTTGTAGCCGAAGATAAAACTGATATTGGCGATCATACCGATTTGTGTGGTTACCAACAAAGGCGCATCCGCAAAAGGGATCGGCGTCGCCCCAATAAACGCAGCGCTGGCCACGTAGCCGGAAACATACTTGAAGGCAGCTTGGGCTTTCAAATCCACTCGTAGCAGTTGTTGTCGAATAAAGGCCAGCCGGGCAACTTCCGGTAGCAGCTCTAAGGTGCAGCCGATTAGGTGCTCCAAGCCATGGGCAGGAATCGTAATTTGCCGGGTAATTGCTTTGTCGCGGGCCAAGACTGGCACAATATAACGCACCGGCAGATTTTGATGTTGCAAGTACTGTAAGAATTCGCTTTCTTCGGATCCCTCTAGGTATTGAGTCAAAATGAGAATCACCGGCACATCTTTAAGCTCCAAAGAGCGCAACCAATCCAGTTCAGTTTCTTCCAAACGATTGGCTTCATGATGAATGCAATACCAAATGATATGAATATGTTCTTCGGGATCCCGCAGGCGCAGTTCATCAATGCACTGAGCCACTTCTAGACGGATACCAACATTTTGTTCACCAGATAATTCCATGCCCGGCGTGTCGTAAATGGTGATCGGGCAATCTTGTTTGCAATATTTGCGGATGTAGCGGGTCACAGGGCTGCCCACGCCCGTTCGGGCCAGTTCATCCTTAAATACAGCATTCACCAAGGTGCTTTTGCCCACCCCGGTTTTGCCAATCACCATCACATTGCAGTGGCCCATTTCTGCTTCGGCTTCCAAGAGACTTTCGGTGAAGATGTGGCTGGCCCAATCCCAAACTTGAGTCGGTTGAGCAGACTGTTCTTTTGCCTGTTTTTGGATGTGGGCAACGGTGCGATGGGTGAGATCAATCAACTTTTGGATGAGGGATTGGTTTGAGCGATCGTATGAGGGCATAGACTCAGAGTCCCAGGCCGGGATCCAGGCACGAATGACACCAGTATGAATCTTTGACTGAGTGGGTTAGAACCCACAGACCCAACCTCAAGCTACCCCTTCTCGATTAAGCCGCCAACGTTTCTCTTCCCAACAGGGATCCCATTTCACCAGCGGCCAAGGGAGGATAAAACAGGGATCCCTGACCCCTTTCACAGCCCATGCGGTGTAGGTAGAGGGCTTGTTCGGAGGTCTCAATCGCGGGGGCCGCAACGGGCAAATTCAGGATCTCCGCCAAGCGCAGGGCCGCCAACAGAGCTTTGTCCGGTTCCCGTTGCTGAGGGCCAATCGCCTGTGCCAGAGCAGCATCAAGGCGGATCCCTTGCAAAGGCAGGTGACTAAGGCGTTGCAAACAAACATAACCACTACCGAATCGCTCTAGGATCAACGCTGCACCCAACAGTTGTAATTGATGTAGCTGTTGTTCCACTAGAGAGCTGGCTTCCATCAACATGGTGCCCGTTAACCCAAGGTGCAACAGGGATCCAGACAGTTGGAACTCTTGTAACCAGCGATGCAGGCGTTGGGCCAAATCTGGCTGAGCAAATTGCTGCGGCAGCAGGTTCAGATGCAAGGGCAACGCCGATAGGGAAGAATACTGCGCTCGCCATTGCTGCCACTGCCGGAAGGTGCTCTGAATCAGCCAATCCCCCAACTCAACAGCCAACCCAGATTCTTCTGCCACCCCGAGAAACTCTCGCCCACTCAGCCAACCGCGCTCTGGATGCTCCCAGTAGAGTAAAGCTTCCACAGCCTGCCAATATCCTGTAGCTAAATTAACAATTGGCTGATAACACACCCGCAGTTGTTCTTGTTCTAGAGCACGCCGTAGTTCCTCTTCCCACTGGGCTCTGGCCTTGGCATACCGATGCAACAGCGGATCGAAAACCTCATAGCGACCTGGCCCCTGTTGCTTGGCCCGATACATGGCGCTATCTGCCTGTTGCAGCAGTTGCTCAGGATCCAATGCCTGGGATCCGGCCAAGGCAATGCCAATACTGGTACTGATGGTTACGTCGTGAGCTTGGATCTGGAACGGCACCTGCAGGGATTGGTGAATCCGTTCGGCGACTCGGGTGGCATCGCTCACCTGTTGGATCCCTTCTAGCAAAATGGCAAATTCATCGCCGCCAAAACGAGCCAGGGTATCGATAGAGCGCACACAGGTTTCCAGTCGTCGGGCCGTACCCACCAGCAGTTCGTCACCGGCATGGTGACCAAGGCTATCATTCACCGCCTTAAAACGGTTCAAATCCAGAAACAAGACGGCAAAACGCTCTCCAGGGATCCGCCGTGCCCGTTCTACCGCCCGTTGTAGCCGATCCATAAATAGAGCGCGGTTGGGCAGTTCTGTCAGGGTATCGTGGAGAGCACTAAGCAACCCATGGGGGGATTGTCGCACCGTCAGATCCCGCAGCACCAGGATCGTTCCTCTAGGCTGGCCAGATTCATCCCGCAAAGGGGCAATGCCATTGGCCACTGGCACCTCCGCCCCATCCCGTGCCAGGAGCAACACCGCTTCGCCAGAGCCGATCATCACCTGACCCCGCAGCGCTTCTCCCCAGGGATCCGGTAGAGGTTGATGGGTGCGGGCATCAACAATCCGAACAATCTCTGCAGCGGGTTTACCCAGAGATTCCCCTCTGCGCCAGCCAATTAACGCTTCCGCCACTGGATTTATGAAGGTGACACGCCCCTGCAAGTCGGTGGAGATCACCGCATCCCCCACGCTGGTCAAGCTGGAGGCTAGGAACTGTTCCAGGCTTTTCAGTTTGCTCTCGGCCCGATGTTTGTACAAACAAAATTCGATCGCGGTTCGCAGCGCTTGGGCATCGGTGGGATCCGCCAGGAACAACCCTGGTTCAATGCCTTGCAGCCGCAACTGAGCTTGAGAGGGCAGCTCGGTAAGCCCAGAGTCGAAGTAGATCAACGGCAATCCCTGCGGCAGGAGCCCGGACAGACATCCCAAATCCAACAGGGCCAAATCAAATTGGCCAGCCGCCAGTTGCAAAGGCAGGGCATCCACCGATTGGCCCACCCGTACCCGAAGCCCTTGCGAACGCAGCACCGGACACAACCGAGAGGCTGCTTCCCGAGAAGACACCAATAGCAGTTGCTCTGCTGCCACGGGCATAATCACCGCTTTACCCTACCTTTATGATATGAACCTGCCAAGCAAGGTCGCCAGCCCCCCCATTAGTTTAGAGTTGCGAACCGCTCAAAGCCAAGGTTACACGCTACCGATAGAGTTGGGTCTTATTCTTTACCGTATCTTGTCGTCTGTTTTCCCGTAGCCAAGAGTGCCAGAAACAGACTCACTCTCTAACCCCTTCAAGAACAAGGCTTATTGACAACTGTTCACAAAACTGATGTCTTTGTACTATGCTGAGAACAAGAGTCAACAGCCAGGGATCCCAGAGTTCCTTTGCTGTACAGGTTCCTGAACCATCTTCACTCACCTTCGCTGGAGAACCTCGGAGTATGTCTGAAATTTCAACTTTGCGCCAAGCATTTAACAGCGTGCGGAACAATGCTGTCCTGCTCGGGGCCGAGGTGACCCAGCCGGTTTGTGAGGGCATGAATGCGCTCTTTGCCAGCTTCCAGGCGTTGTACCTGCAATATCAGAAGCATCACTTTGTGGTGGAAGGTACCGAGTTCTATTCTCTACACCAATTCTTTAAAGATCATTATGAAGAGGTGAGTGAGCACGTTCATGACCTGGGAGAGCGTCTGGATGGGCTCGGGGGTGTGCCGGTGGCTAACTTGACGACTTTGGCCCAGCTGTGTTGCTTTACTGCAGAGCCGGACGGGGCCTTTGAGGCGCGGCAGATGTTGAGCAACGACCTGGCAGCGGAACAAGCCATTATTGATCTATTGCGGCGGCAGGCGGCTCAAGCGGAAAGTCTCGGTGATCGAGCCACCCGCTACCTTTACGAGCAGATTTTGCTGAAAACGGAAGACCGTGCCTTTCACCTGAATCACTTCTTGTCGAACGACAGCTTAGTGTTTGGCTTGATGAACGGCAGAGCCTAATCCACATCCCTATCGGATCCAGGTCTAACCAGGGCAGATTGACAGTTGACAGGGGTTAGAGAGCCTGAGGGGGCACTGGTGAGGCTGGCCTAGCTGACCAATTTACCTTTCCAGCATTTTTTAATCGCTTATTGAGAAAATCTCTACTTTGCTTTTTGTTCTTTGACTTGGAGGTGTTGATCCCGGCTATGAACTCGGTTTCTCTGCCCGCTAATGTGTCTTCTGGCAGCTATTGTTTGGATATTCCCTTTGGGGAGCGCTGGCGCATTTGTCGGCGGCTTTTGGAGCTAGGGATCCCGTCTGTGTGCACCGGCGATGGGAGCTTGCAGGTAGAGATGAATACGCTACTGGCGGCTTTGCAGGTGCGCAGTGTAATCCAGCAGTATACGGCCCGTCGACAGGAGTTGGTACAGGGTCTGGAAGCCTGCTGGCAATTGAACATCCAAGCGGGGGGGCAAGATGGGCAAGTCGCATAAGCAAGGGATCCCGTTTGCATTGGAAGGGCAGTTTTTGGGGTTTGTGCCCTCCTCGGATGGCAAGTTGAAGTATTTACGCTGGCAGACGGGATCCGACCTGTTCACGGGCAAAATCCCCAAGCCGATTCGCTCAGAGCTCTATCGCACCCTACAACCGGGGGATCCGATCCAAATCTGGGGCGAACGGGAGGTGGATCTGCGCAAAGGGCAGGAGAAGTGGATGCTCTACCGAGTGGAGCCCAGTCGTGCTGAGTCCCCCTCACAGCCTGCACCGACTCTACAGACCAGATCCTCGGCAGGGGATCCCAGCCCAAAGCCCAAGGGCACTGTGCTTGTCTGCCAGAAGTCCGATTGTTGTCGGCGGGGCGCTGGGGATGTCATCCAAGCCTTGAAGGCCCATTTGGCCACCCACCCCGATTCCATCCGCGTGCAGGGGGTGGGCTGTATGAAAGCGTGTAAGCGGGGCCCAAACCTTGTGTTTATGCCCGATAAAGCCCGCTACAGTGGCGTCTCCTCGCAAGGGATCCCGGCTCTACTGGAGCGCCATTTTCCTTCCCCTTCTGGGCCCAGTGCCAAACCCACCGCTTCTGCCCAGGCTGTTGCTCCCTAACCTGGACAGCTAAAATGGGCGAGTTGAAGTGGCTGCGTACATGGTACTGCCCCCTTGGATTGTGCGGAGTAGGATCAAGCGTCGTAAGTTTCTCAAGCTCAGTCAGATGGTGCTGGCGGGATCCGTTTTAGGTCTGGGATCCAACCTGGGCACCTACAGCAGTCATGCCTCCCAAAAGCCAACGGTTTTGATCCTTGGGGCTGGGCTGGCCGGGCTAGCTGCCGCGAAAGCCTTAACCCAAGTGGGATACAGCGTTCAGGTGCTGGAAGCAAGGGAGCGCATCGGTGGGCGCACTTGGACCAGTCAAACCTGGGCAGATGCTCCGGTGGATATGGGGGCTTCCTGGATCCATGGCCTTGACGGTAATCCCCTGACGACGCTGGCGCAGTCTATATCAGCGGACTTGGTGACCACCGACTCTGAAAATGCTTGGGTCTATGGCCCGGCGGGCAACCTATTGGATGAGGTGGGAGAATCTCAACTGGAAGATTGGATCGAGCGGGTGGAGAAAGCGCTGCGTCAAGGGCAAAATCGGGATCCCGATCAATCCGTCCACACGACGGTGCTGGGGGGTCTCAATGGCGCAACCCTATCCCTGCAAGAACAGCAGTGGTTATACTTTGTCCTCACCAGTACCATTGAACACCAGTATGCAGGTAGTGCGGAGGAGCTTTCCACCCATTGGTACGACGATGGGGGGGCCTACGATGGGAGCGATGCCCTGTTTGTGCAAGGCTATCAAACGATTGTGGAGCACTTAGCGGCAGGCTTAACCATCCGGTTGCGAGAGGAGGCCAAGGCCATTCGTTGGGGTAGTGCTGAGGTGGTGGTGAGTACCTCTCAAAACAGCTACTCAGCCGACAAGGTGATTGTGACTTTGCCCCTAGGTGTGCTCAAGGCCAATCAGGTCACCTTCGAGCCTGAATTACCCGAATCCAAACGGAGAGCCATTCAAGGGTTGGGGATGGGGGTGTTGAACAAGTGTTACCTGCGGTTTCCTGAGGTGTTTTGGCCCGAAACTGTGGATTGGATTGAGCAAGTGTCGCCGCAACGGGGAGCCTGGACAAGCTGGGTCAGTTTGGTGCCGTCTTTGGGGCTGCCGATCCTGCTGGGGTTTAATGCTGCCACTTATGGTCGCGCTCTGGAATCTCAATCCGATGGAGAGATTGTAGACAGCGCCCTGCAAACCTTAACTCGCCTTTTTGGGGAGGCGGTCAGGGATCCCGTGGGGTATCAAATCACCCGTTGGTCTGCGGATCCCTTTGCTCGCGGTTCTTATTCATTTAATGCTGTCGGTAGCACACCCCAGATGCGGGAGCACTTGGCTGAAAATCTGAGTGGAAAGGTCTTTTTTGCCGGGGAAGCAACAGAACGTCATGCCTTTGGTACGGCTCACGGGGCTTACCTATCAGGGCTTCGGGCTGCTCAGGAGATTATAGAGTTTACTTAATCCCTTCTCAGGCCGATTCTCCCATCCATGCCGAGGGATCCCCCGTATGCATGGGTGGGAAACAATTTAAGGATCCCCGCAACCTTAACGGACTGAAGAGGAGAAAACGAGTACTATCTCAATCAACCCTCGGCAGGCTTTTGGGCATTGTGCCGGAGGAAGATGGCGGTTAGCCTGACAAAATAGGTAGGTGTCGCCTTGGGATCCTCTTGTGAGGGTACTTTTGCTGCTTAATTTTGCGTGTGTTGTTTTGGTGTGGTGCTTATGAGTCGTCAACATCGTCGGTCTTGGTTGACCTGGACAGTGAGCTTTGTGCTGGGAGCCCTTCTGATACTGCTACCTGCGATTACGGTGGGGTGCGGCAGCAGCAGCCGTTCTGTAACGGTTCCTCCTTCTTCTCCTGGCGAAACGTTTATCAATCAGTCCATCCCCGCTGGAGTCAATCGTCTGCCCACTTCCAGCATCGTCGGTTTCCAAATTGGGGATCGCATCCGCATTGATCCGGGGGGTACCCGCCAGGAAGACAACCAAATTTCCGGGTTTGGATCCCTACTTCTGGTGAATCCAACTCAGTTTCCTCATTCTGCCGGAGAACGGGTGATTCGCATTGTGGCCACTCCGACGCCTCTGCCAACACCCAGCCCCAGTCCTTCTCCTACAGCTTCTCCCAGCCCCAGTCCTTCTCCTACAGCTTCTCCTAGCCCCAGTCCTTCTCCTACAGCTTCTCCCAGCCCCAGTCCTTCTCCTACAGCTTCTCCTAGCCCCAGTCCTTCTCCTACAGCTTCTCCTAGCCCCTTC
>JAUQVI010000054.1:0-15026 GCA_039794885.1 Thermostichus sp. DG02_5_bins_236 | reverse complement strand
TGTAGGCTATGCCCTCAATGAGTACAACGAAGCCCTGATCCCTGCAGATTTAGTGGCGGCTGTAGAAACTGTCAAGCAGGAGATCATTGACGGCTCCATCGAAGTTCCTGAGGAACGTTAAAGTCCGCCTGCCTGAGGGGGTGGAAAGCCTTCTTGTTCTGTTCCCTCAGGAAAAAAGATGTTCATTACTTTGTTGCCAATTCGTTGCTTTGTTGAAAAATTCTTTATTGTAGCTCCCTTTCAAAGGCTTGACTAAATAGGGGATCCCATTAGATGATGCTTCTGCTAGAGGTATCCAATTCTGCTTGGCCACCTGTACTTTGTCGTCGTTGTTAGTTGCCTTGATATACCTTTACCCGCAAGCTCTTGCTAAGGACTCTCCACCTATGGCTGGCCAAGCATCCAAATCTCGAACGGGGATCCGTTCTATCCTGTTGCCGTTGTTGGCGGGGATTGTCTTCGGCTGTGGTGGCGGTGGTACAGGGGGCCCGCCCTCTCTGCCACCATCCTCTGGCTCGGTCACTCTGCGGGTGGATCCCGTCAATGGCCCCTTTACCAAGCTGGCAGATGCGACCGCAGAGGCCCAACGGCTACAGAATGCCACTGCCGGCCTGGAGGTGCTCATCGAAATTTTGGGGGCAGGAAGCGAAACCTTGCAGAGAAACCTGGCGCTGGATGGCGGCGATGGCACCAATGGTGGGCGCATTCGCATTACTAGCTCTACCACCTATGAGATTTTGACCGGACTCTTTGACTTGATCGTGGCCAACCAAACCAGCCTACAAGGGGTAGAGGTGGTGCTAGGGGGGGGACGAGTCCAGGTGAACAATGGCACCTTTCAACCCAGCAAAGTCACTCTCAATGACCCACGCTCCAATATCTCCATCAATGGCAATGCTGCCGTTCTAGAGGGAGCTTTGGGTCAACTGGCACAGATTTTGTGTCAACAATTTTTGGATCCCTGTGTGCAAGTTTCTGGGGATGGCCGGGTCAGCCGTACCTCGACAATTGTCAGCAAGACAGGGGGGGTAGGCATAGGTACTGTCCCAGGGAGCAATCCCACGATTGAGAACAGCGCTATTGTTTTGCAGGCTTTGGGGGCTTTGGCTGCTCGCTACAGCGACAACTCGGGTGGGGTGTTTCGCAACAACCAAGTTGAAGGGGATCCGCCAACGACCAGTTTGGCAGTTGCGGCTCGCCAAACCGGCGGTGGTACCACCGGCATTCAACTGGATGGGGCAGGTTCGGTGCCGGTGATACAGTCGAATCGGATCACATTGGGTGCGATTGCGGGGAGCTTCGGCATCCGTATTTTGCGGGGTACTCAGGCCCGTACTATTTCTGGGAATACTTTTCTGGCTAGAGGTAATGGTACAGGTGTTGCGATTCAGGTGGCTCCTGGTACTCCTGCTGCGGTAGCTGCCCCTTACTTGGCCAACAATAGCTTTGAGGGGAATTTCGCAGAACGTGTGGGTGGAGCGACGGGAGCTCCCACTACACCGACGCCATCTCTGACCCCAACCCCATCGTTGGGTACTGGCCCAATTCAGATCACTCTTAGCTGGAATACAACCGATGACCTTGACCTGTATGTCACGGATCCCGGTCAGCAAACCGTAACTTTTGGAAACCCAAGTGTTCCCTCTGGAGGGCGGTTGGATGTGGATGCCAATGCCAACTGTGCTGGAGTAATCACGAATCCTGTCGAGAATGTCTTTTGGGCATCTACTCCTCCCACGGGGGGATATCTCATTGAGGTGGTATTGTTCCGACGGTGTTCCCAATCGACTGCTCCCATTCCCTTTACCGTGACACTCCGAAAGAATGGAATTGTTGCACAGGTTTTCAATGGGTCGGCCACTTTGACGGGATCGGCAGGTCGATTTACCTTCTCTTTCCCTTAGAGTTGATTCGTAGAGAGAAGATTGAGCTGCCAATCGTTTTATCACTGACTGATTTCCTATCCAGTCCCAGCCACCCCGATGATCACACTCACTCCCCAGCCCTTGTGGCAGCACTCCAGCGCTTGGCACATCACATAATCTTAGGGGGGTCTGTGCGCTAAATTAGGGGTTTGCGGGATAATTTTGATTTAATGATTATTCGTATCGGCCTTATCAGAAATGATAGTGTTTCCAATATCCAAAAAACAGATTTTTGATTTAAAAACCTTATTTCCCTAAACCAAGACTTATCATTTTCATTAGGCAGCACCTTCTCTTCCAGCCAGCGGCGAAATGGGTAGACATGGCCTCGTATCCAACAAAACAAAAGATTCTCTAAAAAGTTAGGCAGCTGAATTGAACTAGCAAAGAAACGATTTGTGATGTGGGGAATCAGACGTTTTTGCAAGAATCCAGATCTAAATTCATTTGGAATCAAGTCGGATGCTCCAAAAACCTCTTCACAAAGATTTAGACCCAAACTGAGAGCCTGACGAGATCGAAAGTCATTTATTAGTTCATGAATATAATTCCAGTCTAAACTAGGGAATCTTGTCAGCAGCTGAGCAATGTCACAAATCCATTTTAATTGCTGCCAATTATCCTTTGTGCCATGAATACAAAGCAATACAAGAAGGGTCTCTGGCGTGAAGGCTAATACGGAATTGCCCTGAAGATTGATTGAAGTGGCCTCTTTCCAGAGCTTTGTATAATCAATCGGGATCGGGTAGTAACTTGGAGTAAGCGCTGAATGCAGATCAATGTAAAACCCTCTATCTACATCTAAGAAATAGCGATCTCCATTTTCGATAAATTCTGAAATCAGCCGTGCCTGATATCCTGAGGTTTGCAACAATTCAGCCAATCGATCCAGATTTTCTTCTTCTACTAGAATGTCAAGATCACAATAGCTACGTTTCGTAACATCTCCAAAAAGTTGATGTGCCAAGATGGGGCCTTTGAAGCCAAGGATCGGGATCCCTGCCTTTTGGCATCGATGCTGAAGCTGAAGGAACTCCCCAAGCAAGCTAAGATTTCGGAGCCTTTTTTGGTTTAGAAATGCTCTCAAATTCACCCGCCATTCAGGCAGATTTCCAGGTTGCCACCCCGCCTCAAGGAGCGCTTCTACTCCGTTTCTGATCGCGAGGTTGAGCAAGAGTTTAGAATCATAAGTCTCTACTGGGTTAAGTTGGTGATCTATATTTTGTTGATGTGGCCAATTTAATGCTTTACGCAATGCTGAGAGCAGTAGTTTTGTTTCTGGACTTAATTGGTTATTGCCAGAGATTAACATCTGTGGGATCCCTAAACGGCAATAGGTTGTTGTTGCAATTGTGCTTTCCAGGAGTGGGCATAGGAGCCTGAGCTAGCTAGTAGTTCAGCATGGGATCCTGACTCAACAATTTGTCCATTACGCATTACATAGATTAAATCTGCATGACGAGCTAAATTTAATCTGTGTGTAATCAGCAAGGAAGTCTTTCCCTCGCTTACCTTACGAAAACGGCTCACCCACTCCAACTCAGCCCAGGGATCCAATGCGCTGGTCGGTTCATCCAAAAGGATAATTGGAGCCTGTCGGTAAAAGGCTCTCGCCAGGGCAATCCGCTGCCATTCACCTCCGCTGAGATCGGTTCCTTTGACAAAAGCGGTTCCCAACAGAGTATCATAGCCCTGATGTAATCGATTAATGGTTTCGCCTGCTCCTGCCATGACAGCAGCCGCACGAACTCTTGTTCCCTCAACAGGACTCTTGAGATCTCCCATGGCAATGTTTTCTGTAGCTGTGGCCTGATAGTTAACTGGCCATTGGAATAAAACAGTGATCATTCTTCGAAGCTCTTCAATAGAAAACTCCTCTAACTCAAATCTGTCTAGTAATATGTGACCCCTCTCAGGTTGATAGAATCGACAAAGTAATTTAATCAGGGTACTTTTGCCAGCGCCATTATCTCCAACTATGGCTGTAAATTTTTCTGCCGGTAGAAATAGGTCAAGATTTTCTAGTGCCCAGCTTTGGCTTCCAGGATAACGGAAGTAAATCCCTTTAACCTCAATGCCTCTTTCTAGCTTCGAAGGCATGGGTTTAGGGCTTTCCGGATCTCGTAGTTGAGGCTCTAACTGTAGAAAAGTGAAGAGATTCTCTAAAAAAAGTCCGCTTTGGTGTATCTCGCTGAGACTACTTAGTAAAGATCGCATTAAAGTTTGCCCCCGGTTAAATGCCTGATAAAACAGGGCTAAATCCCCAAGGCTAGCCAAACCTTGTAAGCTTCGCCAAAACATCCACGCCATTGCCGCTCCTGAAACACCCAATCCTAAAGCAGAAGCTCCCAAACGGCCCAAGCTTTGATTGCGTAGTAGGCGCAACCTTTGCTGCCTTAGGGTTTTGCGAATCGATTGGTAAATATTCGTAAAATGCTCCCCAAGATTAAAGATTCGGACTTCAGCTGCCACAACCTTTTGAGTAAGCATTAGATCGTAGTATTCAGTCCATCGCCGCTCAGGTGTTGTCTCTTTCCACCAACGATAGTGTTGACGATTAAACACCAGTAGGACGTAGAAGGCCGGAAGGGTGCCGATTAGTAACAAGAGTGGCAACCAAAGGGCGTAGGTGCTGAGCACAACAAACATGCTCAAGAAACTGATCCCATTCTGTAATAGTTGTCCCCAGCTTTCTAGAAGAGCTAGTGATCTCTGACTAGCCTCGCCTCGAGCTTGATGCAGTTGATCGTTGTAATCAGGTGTTTCGTAGAAGGCAAGATCTAGTCGGGTCGATTGGCGATGAATGAGTAGGCTGATATGATCCCTGACCCGTTCCGCTTGATAAGCCCTTACCCAACCTAATGCTGATTGCCCTAGTTCTCCGAGTAGCAATAAGCTCGCCATTCCCATTACCGGCCATATCAGTAAAGGGATCCCTTGCGTTCCCAAAGGCAATGCCACTACCAAGCCATCCACCAGTGCCTTGGTTAAATAGACAGTACCAACCGGGAGAAGCCCTTGCCAGAGCAACAATCCCAGCCAAGCCCAGGTCCACATTCCTGCAGCTTCAGTTAATATTTGGAATGCCTGGAGTAGCCGTCTTAGCCGGGTCATGAATTCACCCACTCTTTCACCAATAACAACCTTGGGCTCAAACTGACATTGCAGAAAGATTTGTCTGGAGCTCTGCTAAATTGGATATTGTGGCTTTCTGGGTTGTAGAAAGTCCTGCCTCCACTTCCAAATTAAAGATTAAGTTAGGTATGTATTCCAACGAGCGATGACGATGTAACCGAGCAATTTTCACTTGCTTTGCCAAACGGGTACATTGTTCAAGATGAGCTTGTAAGTTCTCTGGATCCCGAAGCAAGTGACTAGCCCTCGTGTACTGAATTAGATCTATAACTGCTGCCTGATGACTGAGAGGTTCAATCCACGTTTTCGAGACAAAGTCATGATCAAAACTATAAATTTTACCCACAGGAACACAACGCTGGGCAAAACCCTCCTGTAAGGCTTTATTGCGTTTCAATGCAAAGGAGTGAATCTGTGTCAGATCTTCAAAATTATAACCCAAATGCTTTGCTGAATCTGGTAACAGTCGAACATAGGGATAACCTGCCATCACTTGCCAGTTCGCTTTAACAGAATCCCAGTGTATCGCCGTCACATCATCTGCAATTAGAGGGTAACCCTGCTGACTTAAAGCTGCTACTAAAGTAGATTTACCTGCTCCTGAGTGGCCCATAAATACAAAGGCCGATTCTCCCATGAGAACACTACTGGCATGAAGTACTAAAAAACCTCGCTGACGTAGTAAGGCTGAAATCAATGGCCCCATAATAATTGGGCGAATAAACTCCAACTCGATTCCGGGCAGAGGCTGAACTCGAATCAATTTCCCTCCATTTACCCAAAAGTCAGCCAGAGGGATCCCATCCTTAAGTATTCCACAGATAGACTGAGAGCAATTTACCTCAGCTTCCTTCACTTTCTCCCAGTCTATTTCTCCAAATTCAATGCAGACATCAGACTCCAGATCTCCTGTATCACTTGACTCACTAACAACCAGTTCAGGAAAGGGAATATCGGACTTGATTCGTAGTCCGTAAGCAACATAGGTAGCCATTCACATCACCACTAATAAGTACACCCTTTAATGGCGATTAACTTATCCCCAACAAGACAAGCATCATTGGACAAGTTCCCTACAGCGATAATGATAGAACCTGGGCCAACCAATAAATCACTTGTGCCTCTTGGATCTAATGCCTGAGTTAAGTTAGACAAGGATCCAAATTTTCCAAGAGCAGGTAGCTTCCATTCTTTTCTCATAGATACCACTCACTTTCCTTTCGATAACTATTAAGGAAGGGGACAAGAAAGCCCGCCCCCAAGCCAAAAGTTTCTACAACTCCTATAGACAAACCCAACTACTTAGATACACACTCCTTTGATCTCTGCACAGGCATCAATAGAATTATCACCAGTAGAGACTACATTACCTCCAGGGCCAACCAAGACGTCAGAGCCGGCGTTACCAAAGAGTTGGGTTAGCTCTGAGAAAGAGCCATGCTTAACAAAAGAAGGGGAACCCCATTCTTGCTTCATAAAAGACCTCCAAAAAGGTGTAAAACTGCATCTTTAGTATATCTTCTACAAGGCATTAATTCAATGGTATTTTTTTTATCGCAATGTCTTTAATTTATCTTCCTCCACTGATCTTTTGCCAGGTTAGAAGATTGCTAATCTTCCAGGCTGCTAATGTCTCTGATGGATTGAGGGATCCATCCTTTCTTCTTAGAATGCTAAGTAAAGTTGGGGTGAAAGATGAGTTGAACAGCCCATGTTGTTCAATGGCTTTACTGGTGAGGATCTCAACCAGTTCCCTGCGGTTGACCTGGCATAATCCATAGATGAAGGATGGCTCCATATTCGATTTGCTGCGCCTTAGCCTTACCTTTTCTGGCAAAATGCCATGCATTGATCGTCTAAGAATACGGCGCGTCCAACCTTGATTGAGCTTCTGTTGTGGTGGAAGGGCCAAGCAAAATTCAACTAAGCGACGATCAAAAAAAGGATGCCGGGCTTCAATGGAGCAAGCAGCAGCTGACAGATCAATGATCTCCATCATGGAAGGAATCAAGCCTGTAGATAGCGCATGAATATGTTGTTGCCGTTCGCTTATGGGTGGGAGAGCTTCTCTTTGCCTAAGTTTTGCGAGTCGTTGATCTAGGGATTGATTATTGACACGACTCGAATTGAGAAGTTGACGATTCCACCAGTAATCTGAATGTTTACCTGTTCGCCAGTAAAGCCACTTCTCTTTTGCAAAATCGGGTAACAAAGACTTTAAACCATAACGTAGCCATAATCCAACCAGCGGAACGGGTAGGAGTTTGGAGATATGTTGTGCATGGCTTGAAAAGCCTTGCCAATCCCTTTGCTGTGCCCATTTTTGTAGGTGTGGAGCACCGAAGGTTTGAAAAAGCTGACGCTGTCCTTGGGATCCACTCGCTAGTGCCGAGATTTCTGTTGCAAAGCGTCCCCATTCTCCCTGATGGGCGAGTTCGTGTAACCACCCAGTGCCATGGGAAAGAACTGTGTCTCCATCAAAGCCATCCAAAACAACACGAATCCCTGTTTGCTGAGCGGCCCGGTTCAAACCCCAAACCAAAAAATGAGTTGGTCCATAGTAGGCTTGGTCGTGAAAAGAGTAGATGGACTCTGCCTCAGAAAGTGGCCCTAGTTGATCGGCGACTACAAAGTAAGGAGTGTATTCACCCGCTTCCAAAACCGCCTGTATGTACGTCCGTTCATCACACTCCTGTACAGATTCAAACACGTTGGAGAAAGTATGCAGTTCGGTTTCTGGCTGTACCTTCTTGGCCATGCAAGTAACGGACGATGAATCCAACCCTCCGCTCAGGTGCGATCCAATCGGGCCTGTACTGCGTAAGCGACAGGCCACTGCATCTTGGAAAAGGCTGCGAAAAGCGTCTACGTAGTCTCTGTCGCTAGGCAGATTTAATTCCTGTTCCGGATCAAGGTGCCAATACTTAGCCTGTCGGAGTCCAGTCCGAATATTCATCAACATTGATGTTGCGGGAGGCAATCGGTACACATCCTGGTAGAAAGTGTGCTCCTTATCCTCAAATTCTCCTAATAGGTAATCGGTAATATGCTCCTTATTCAGATGGTCTGTGACCCAAGGCAAGATCAATAAGGACTTGATCTCAGAAGCAATGGCAAAGCCATACTCAGGTTTATAGCTGTAGCAGAAGGGTTTAACTCCCATGTGATCACGGGCACAGAAGAGCTGTTGTTGGGGTTCATCCCAGATGGCAAAAGCAAAATCTCCCAACAGGTATTTCAGGCAGTCGGCTCCCCACCTAAGGTAAGACTGCAGGATGATATACCCATCCCCTTTCTCACGTTCTGACCCCGTTAACCCTAGAAGTGAATAGAGTTCCTCTCGATTGTCAATTCGGGCATCTGCCGTGATCACAAACTGACCACTGGGATCCCTTAAAGGCATAATTTCATTTAAGGACTCTGGCGTTGTCCAAAACGCACAGTGACCTAAGCCAACTCCTTCTTTCCACCAAAGATCTGCACCATCAGGCCCACGATGCTCCAACCGATCCAGCATTGCCTGCAGTTGCCGTGGCTCAACCTCCCCTCTCTCAAAATCCCAAAAGCCAACTATGCCACTCATAGGGGGATCCCCTCCTGCACCTGAAGCATTGAATACTGATCGAGTTCTGGGATCCCACCGATAACGACACTGCCATCACAAACCACCCAAGCATGGGCAGAAAAACCCATAGACCTATCCAGCTTCGCCCCCAACTGTAACGAGGGAACAAATCCATATCGGCGCAGAAGGATCCCTGCTGTCAGGGCTCTAGCCAGGCACTTCACCCCCGGTACTAGCCAGCTAGCCTGATCAATGGCTCGGATGACTTGAGAAAGCTTTACCTCTGAGTCTCTAGATCGAGACGCTTCATGGGGAGCCTGAACAGAGATCAGCTTCAACAACATAGGTCTCCACACTTGGAAGGGAACTAGCACAAGCATGAGCCGGGCAGCTAGCAGAAGCACCAATGCCTTAAGAAGTAGACCCCTTTCGATAGCAGAAAGGAAACGCCACTTGGCAAGTTTAGAAAGACACCTCTTTAGAAACTGAACAGTCATCTCTGACTCAATCCTGTACAAACCTCTGGGTCGACTCTGCCTACAACCATCTGCCAGCCTTACTTGACAAACTGCTGCAGGGAGATCCCGCCTCACTAAACACCGCCAAACCTTAGCTTGTTAACCGTAGGGAGTGCGCGTGACCGCAAGTCCCAGCAATATAAACCGTAACCTTACGCAATCTGTCGAGCCTTTTCTAACCCGACGAATCAGTTTTCTCATCTTTCTTAAGAATTTCTTTATAATTAACCAAAGAAAATCTTAAATTCCGTGTCTGTACTAAAAAAACTACGTGACAACACGGATGCTCAGGAGATAGCCTGTTGGAGCTCTAACCATTATGGGCTTTAATTGTATTTTTAACTACATTGTTTTATCTGCATTTACGTAAGTACAACTGCTGAGGTAATGTGAACCGAGATATTGCTCTTAGCGGACTGTTATTAGTTGATGAATTATGGTCTAATGATGAGCGCTCCCCTGGGTGGCAGCGGTTTGGAGTGGTTCCTTAATGTTGTTGGGTGATAGCGACTTTACTTACGGTAGAGTCGAGATCTCGTTCACAGCTTTGATATCTCTGCTTAACTTTGCCATGCTTTGCCTTTACGCCCTGAGATAAGCCTTATGAGCCCTCCTGAGGAAGTCATAACCACCCCTAAGCCCTTGGCAAGTGTAGATGTACTCCCTTCTGTTCAATTTTGTTTAGGAATGTCTGACCAAGAGGAATCCAGCGGCCTGGGTGATTTTGATCACTTGTCGGCAATGGTGGCACTGGGGATCCCCTTATCTGAGATTGGCGACAGCCTGATCCGGCTTGTTAAGGAGCGTATTACCTCTATTGGAGGAGCTTTGATAACAAGAAACTCAGGGGAAAGCCATAGACAAGAGCTGGAGGCCATAGCTCTGACTGATCTCCCTCCTAGCTATCAGCGTTCTCTTTGCCAATCCCTTGAGATCCCTTGTGACAATATTTTCTGGAAATCTTGCACAACCGGTGAGCCAATCATTCAATCTGATATCACTCAGAGCCAGCAAGATTGGCACCATTGGGATTGGGCTATCTCTTCAGGGTTAGCCTCATGCTGGGTATTTCCGATTTTTTCTTTGGATGAGAATACTAACGTTATTGGGCTTCTGGTACTGTTTAGGGAATGCGTAGGTGCCCCTAACTGCCAGGACTGGCAGCTGATTGAGGAAGTCATTCAACTGGCAGGTGTTGGGATCGAGCGCCATCGCTGTGAGATGCATCTCCGGCAACTGCAGCAGAATTACAGCCAACTGCTTGATACCCTGCCAGGGATCCTGTGGGAAGCTGATGGTCGAACCTTGATGCTCAATCACATTGGTGAGTCGGTGGAAGCTTTGCTGGGTTACCCTATGCAACGCTACTTGACCAGCCAGTTACTTTGGAACGAAGCTGTTCATCCAGAGGATCGCCAAAGAGTTCATCGGGCAAGGTTGAGTCTATTGGAAGGGAAAACAGCTGCTGACAATCCTTTCCATAGTGAATCGCTGAGGTATCGGTTAGTTAGTTCAACGGGTCAGGCAATATGGGTGCAAGAGCATCTTACCTCTTATCGAGATCATTCTCAAAAGCCCATACTCAGAGGACATATCACAGTATTTGAGACAGTGTTTGAGGATGCTGTACCTTTGAGTGAAATGAGTGAAACACCCATAATAGTTGTTCCCCTGAAACAATCCTCTCTTGTTAAACGAGTCAAGCGCCAAGAGTCTCATAACCGTCATAGTAGATTTAACAGTCAACTCTCACTATCTAGATCAAAAGCAGAGCAACAGGCTTTTTCAAAGCAGCTTGAGTCCAAGGGCTATTATGAGCTGTTTCAAGATGAGGCTTTGGAGCTGAGAGAGGCCATTCGTAGACAGGAACTGCAGGTTTACTATCATGGCATTCTTTCCTTGGAGTCTGACAAACTCATTGGCTTTGAAGCTCTTCTCAGGTGGGATCATCCCAGGCTAGGTTTGCTCACCCCCAATCAGTTTTGGGGAATTGCAGAACGTTCTGGGCTAGCTGTAGAGATTGGCTGGTGGGTTCTGACTACTGCTTGTCAAAAGGTGCTTGAGTGGCAGGATATTTTCATGCCTGGTGTGCCCCTATCTTTGTGTGTCAATGTATCTCCTTTGCAATTGGAGCAGGAGGACTTCATTTCTCGACTTACTTCAATTTTAGAGGCAGTTCACTTCCCGGCCGTTCAACTGATGCTGGAGATTACTGAAGATGCCATGATGTCTTTCAGTAGAAAAACTCAATCGAAGTTGTCTAGCCTCAGAGCCAAGAAGATCAGCTTTAACATCGATAACTTTGGATTTGGCTTCTGTTCTCTACATCAGCTTAATCAGCTTCCGATTTCTGCTCTCAAGATCGATCCCTTCTTTGTCAAAGACCTCAAACGACAAGGGGCGGAGGAGCTAATCCGTGCCATTGTCAGCCTTGCTCTCGACTTGAACTTGCAGGTTATTGCGGAAGGAGTAGAAACCAGCGAGCAATCTGCCCTTCTGAGGGATATGGGCTGTAAATATGCGCAGGGGTACCTTTTCCATCAACCTCTACCGAGTGAGTTAGTTCAACATCTTTTTGTTCAACCCTCACCGCCCTCTCCTCGGAAAAGACGGCGACGCTCCTGCAAGACGGCTTAAGTCGGTTAGAACTACGCGGATTCTCCACTCACATTCACTGCTGGCATTTCAGCAGACAGGAAGCGAAGGCAGGGCTTTTTGCTGAGACGACGGCGGCGGTTAAGCTCTAGACCAAATGCCTCATATGCCTCGGAGGACTGCCACAGACGAAAAGTATTAAATTTAACAGATCGGGTGCCGTCAAGGCTGGGAACCGTTGAGTCAGAATCTTCGGGATCCCCACCTAAGGCACGAAAGGCATCGGCTGTGCTGAGCCATTCTTCAGGTCGATCTTGAATCAAGGCTGAGGAAGTAGAGGATTTGTGCGCATTGGAAGAGTGGCGGCCTTTGAGTGCCGAAGCTGCTGGGGTAGTTTGAGAGGGAGCTTGCCGAGACAAAGTGGTGGCTGCCTCTTCCAGTTGAGCTACACGATGGGTCAGTTCTATCACTTCCTGCCTGAGAGAGGCGAGCTCATCAACCAAACTCAGGCTTGGGCCTTTCCCAGCTGATTATTTGTAGGGTTCGCTTCCTGAGCTAAGGCCCATTGGATAAAGTAACTTGCCACTGAGGCAAGCCCCTCATCTGTCAAAGACTCTGCTGAAGAGAGAAGCAATTTTTGCTCTTTAGCCCACTGACTCAACTGACTACAAACATGCTGGTCTAATGTGATAGCCAAAGGTCTTGCTGTTTCCATAGGTACAATTTTTACCGTCTATCCCTATTCTATGCATTACTCGTGACCATGGCTCTGAGAAAGGTTGAAACAGAGATAACTCAGTAATAATAACTACTATCAAGCGCAACGGAAAGTATCAAGTTAATTCGCAGGCTCCGTGAAAAAAGGCATTGACATGGGATAGCTTGCTGAAGATTTAACATCTTCAGGTGCTTTTTGGAGAAGTATGGTGGTCTACAAAACGCTCCTTATACTTTTGTAATGATTGTTAAGAGACTGCTGGGGGTGTTTTTTTGTTCGGATGGGCGAGTGAGTTAAAAGGCTACGGCTTAAGGCTTCCAAGTTGGGTTTGGTTTCAAGCTGAGCTTGGCTTTACAGCATGAAATAGGCTCAAATTGAGGTGGGGTTGCCACTGGTCAGCAAGTTTTTCCAGGAGGGTTTCCCGTTGTTGGGCATAGTGCCCCTGTAGTTCAGGCAAGGGATCCCAACCTTTTTGTTGTCTGAGGTGGTTGAGCCATTGCCGTCGCCAAAGGTGGTTATCGAAGAGGCCGTGTAGGTAGCTGCCCCAAACCCGACCGGACGGATCCCGCCAGCCTAAGTTCTCTTGCTCAAACAGAGATAGACAGCCAGCAGGGTTGGCTTGGGTGGATCCCTGATGAATTTCGTAACCCAAGATAGGAGTATGGGTAGGCCATTGGATATGGGTCTGGATCTGCTGGGTCACTTTAGTGGGTCCGAGGATCGTTGTCAGGGGGAGAAAACCCATCCCAGGATAGGTACCTGCAACGCCTTCTGTACCCTCGGGATCCATGATCTTATCCCCCAACATTTGTAGACCACCGCAGATGCCGACAATTGGCCCGGAATACTGCCGCAGTTGGTCAGCAAGGCCTGTTTGTTGCAAAACTAGGAAGTCGGCAAGGGTGGTTTTGCTACCGGGGAGAATGACCACATCCGGGGATCCCAATGCCTCACCTGGGTGAATCCAGCACAGGCGCACGCTGGGTTCAGCCACCAGAGGGTCAAAGTCCGAGAAATTGGCGATCCGGGGCAAACGAATCACAGCAATCTCCAACTGGGATCCCTGTAAAGCCTTTGCCGTAGTGCTATCGTGCCTTTGTTCTAGGATTTGCGGATTCGCCCGGCTCATGGCTGGGATCCCCATGGAATCTTCTTGGGGGAGAGCCAACTCTAGCCATGGTAAAACCCCCACCACCGGGATCCCTGTATAATCTTCTAGCCAATCCAGCCCCGGCTGCAGCAGTTCCCGTGAGCCACGAAATTTGTTGATCACGATGCCCTGAATTAAGGCTCGTTCTTCTGGATCCAGCAGTTGTAGCGTCCCTACCACATGAGCCAAGGCCCCACCCCGGTCAATATCGGCCACCAACCAAGTGGGGGATCCCAGGTGTAAGGCGACCCGCATATTCACCAAATCCCGATGTTTCAGGTTTACCTCTGCCGGACTACCAGCTCCCTCACAAACAATCCAGTCATAATGTTGTTGCAGGTGGGCTAGGGCTTCTTTGACCGCCTGCCAACCAGGTTCAAACCAGCGTTCGTAATATTCTCCAGCGCGGTAGGTGCCTGCTGCCACCCCATTCAAAATCACCTGCGACGTCAGGTTCCCCTGTGGTTTGAGTAGGATTGGATTCATTTCCACCGCCGGAGGGATCCCGGCTGCCCAGGCTTGTAGCGCTTGCGCATAGGCGATCTCCTTGCCGTCGGCAGTCACATAGGCATTAAGAGACATGTTTTGGGCCTTGAAGGGGGTAACTTTTTTCCCAGACCTTTTGAGAATGCGGCATAGGGCTGTCACCAACAGCGTCTTTCCCACATGGGAAGAGGTTCCTACGACCATTAAGGATCGAGCCAATGTTTGGCCTACGGCCCGCTGACGCAAATGAGTCACCAGGGGATCCCTCAAAAGCCCATTAACCTTTGCGTCCCGAGAGGGGGAGTTCCGCCTCTTTAGACTCTTCAGCCTCCAGAGATTGGGCGGCAGAAGCCGTGATCCCCTCTGCCCCATCCGTAGCGTAGTTGGCACTGTGTGAGGCGCTTACGCGAACAGAGGAAAGATGGTTTTGACCGAGTGGCAAGGCTGGTGTGTCAGGATCCCCCGAAGTACGTGACTGGAGTTTTTCCTGGATCTCCGCCTCCTGCTTAGGCTTCAGATAGAGATTTTCCAGCAAGACTGCCGCACCCGCCACCCAAGGAGGAACAATCACCGCCCCGATAATACCCAACAACTGCGTACCCCCCAACACCGCCAACAGCTGATAGAGGGGTTTAACCCGCACAGAGGATCCCACCAACAAGGGATCCAACACATAGGTTTCTAGGTTTTGGATGGCTACATAGAGGATCAGCACCCACAAGAATGTCCAGCCACCCTGCACAATCGCCACCACCAAAGCAGGCAGGGATCCCAAGACCGGGCCGATGAAAGGAATGAGGTTGGTAAACCCAGCAATCACCCCTAGGGCGATGGCAAACTCTGACAAACCCAAAAAGCGCAACGAAACGGTGATCATCACCCCTAAAATGGCGGAAACCAGGACGCGACCCTGGATGTAGCCCCCCATACGTTG
>JAUQVI010000053.1:0-15292 GCA_039794885.1 Thermostichus sp. DG02_5_bins_236 | reverse complement strand
TGCGGTACTCCTCGAACTTGCTGCGGCTGCGCTCATCTAGGGCTTGCACTTGCTCAGGGGTTAGCTGATGCCAAGCCCGCACGTAGGAGTTTTCTGTAATAAAACGCACCGGGATCCCTGCTTGCCGCCGCTCCACCAAAGCTTGGGCAATCAGGGGCAGGTTCAACTCCTGCACAGCAATGTCGATGGAGTGCTGGGCAGAGCGGATCTGCGACACGATTAAATCTTCTAAGTTATAGCCATAGCGGTAGATCCCTCGATAGGGATCCCGGTAGGTGCTCTCGCGACTGTGGTTAAACTCCAACCGAATGCGGGGATGTTGGGGTAGAGCAGCAAGGGTAGGTAGATCAGGATCCCGTTCATAAGGTCTGGGCCTAGGGCCGACCCAGTAACCAATAACCACCAGGACAAGAAGCAATGCTACCCACGGTAACCAACGGCGTATCTGCCGTAACCACGGAGGGATCCCGTTCATGGTTCAACCTGCTCAGTCTGTTACATCACGACGTCTGCCACATCACTACGATAGTGTCTGATGGATGAGCTTTCGAGTAGTGGCGATTGCGGCAACAACCCCCTGAGAGTTTCCGCCTGACTCCTTGTAACCCTTGACCAGACTTCTCTAGGATAAGTAGGACTGTTTCATCTGGTTAAGTTTAATGATGATTCGTAAACTGCCCGTGGTTGGACTGGCCCTCTTGGCTGCTGCCCTGCTGGCCGGCTGTGGAAGCTCCAGTAGCGAGACAGCCCTATCTCCCCCTTCTCCAACACCTCCGGTTTCTCCTAGTCCCAGCCCAGCCCCCGCCGATATTGTTACCATTGCCGCTGGAAATCCCGACTTTAGTACCTTGGTTGCCGCTTTACAGGCGGCTGACCTAGTGGGTGCCCTGCAGGGTGAGGGGCCTTTTACCGTGTTTGCGCCCACCAATGCTGCCTTTGCGGCTTTACCTGCCGGAACAGTTGAGTCGCTGCTGTTGCCGGAAAATCAAGCGGAACTGGTGCGCATTCTCACCTACCATGTGGCATCTGGCTTGGCCCCCTCCACTGCCCTCAGCTCCGGTCAGCAGGTCACAACCTTACAGGGATCCCCTGTTACCGTCACCATTACGGGCGGACAGATCCGGATTAACGACTCCAACGTGATTATTGCTGATATCGAAGCTTCCAACGGCATCATTCACGTTATTGATGCGGTGCTCATTCCACCCCAGTAATGGCGCATGCTGGATTCAGCGGTTTAGGCAAGGGAGAGACTAAATCATGGAACGGCCCAAATGGGTAGCTATTGCCACAGGGATCCTGGCGATTGCGCTGGGGATGGGCTATTTGCTGTTGGTGCAGCTTCTGGACTATCGCGGCGGAGAATTTCTGCCCGCACCGCTGGATCCGCTTGCCTTTTTAGGCCAGGGTTTTGAACTGGTCAGTGGAAACCCTGCAAACTTGTTCACAAGTTTCCTCGGCTACACAGGCTTTCTCAGTTAAGAAGGGATCCGTCCGACTGGGTTAGTCCCAGTTGGAGAGGCTTGGCCAGAATCCTCCCCGAAAAACGTGTACCCAGCTACAGCAGATCCTATGCTGGAGAGACAAATGCAGATACAGTCTGCAATGGGTGCTGATGTTTTCTACAACTCAGCGACTCGGGCTTCTTTGGGCAAACTGTGAGTTGGGATGGTGCTGTCGCGCTCCACTTGGGTGTGGTTGTTGGCTGGGTTGGGTTTAGCAACCTTGAGCCAATACATGCAATTTGTCAGCGGAATCTATGGCGCGGTTGCTCCCTACTCTGTACCCTTGGCGGATCTGGCAGTGCTCGGGATCCTCGGTGGGACGGCAGCGGTAGGGCTCTCGGCGCGAAACTGGTGGCAACAGGCTCGCCAGCAACAAACTGCTCCAACTCAAGGGCACAAACCGCTGCGACGGGTCAAACTCACGCCGGATCAGGTGCAATCCGATCTCGAGGATGCCGATCGCCTGATCCAGAAGCTACAGAATGACATCAGCCGCCGCGCCCTACAGGCCAAAATCCAGGAAATTGATCAGCGGCTCAGCCAGCAGGAACTGCATTTGGTAGTCTTTGGCACCAGCTCTGCTGGGAAAACCTCTTTGATCAATGCGTTGCTGGGTAAACCTGTAGGTGAAACAGCCCCCACCTTAGGCACCACCCAACAGGGATCCATCCATACCTATCAACTGGCTGGCTTTAATGGCTTTGTTTCTCTCACCGATACTCCGGGGTTGCTGGCGATTGGAGGGGCGGGGGAAGCTGAAGCCCGCTTATTAGCCCAGAAGGCGGATCTGTTGATTTTGGTGGTGGCAGGAGATCTGCTGGCTTCCGAATATGCTGAATTAATTGAATTGGCGCAACTGGGTAAACCGGCTATTTTGGCCCTCAACAAGACCGATCAGATGCTGCCAGAGGATGTGGACACGATCCTGGCCCACCTGCGCCGACGCACTGCTGACGTGATTCCTCCTGAACAGGTGGTGGCTATTGCTGCCGATCCCGAGCCCTTGAAGGTACGCTATTGCTTTGAGGATGGATCTTGTCAGGAAACCTGGGAACCGCAATCTCCTGATACCGCTAACCTCATTCATCAAATGGCCCATCTGTTGCACCAAAAGGGATCCCATCTGCGCTTGGCCAATGCTCTGCTGCAAACCCAAACCTTGGCAGAAGCCGCCCAAAAAGCCCTACAGGAAGAACGCAGCCAACGGGGACGGCAGATCGTCGAGCGGATGCAGTGGGCAACGGCAGCAGCTTTGGCGGTAACTCCCATGCCAGCTTTGGATGTGGTGGCAGGGGTAGCGATTCAAGCCCGCATGATCGGGGAGCTGCATCAAGCCTTTGATCGACGCATTACCCTGAAGCGGGCTCAACAGGCAGCCCAAAGCTTGGCGCAAATTTTGGTGCAGTTAGGGGGGATGGAGTTGGCCACACAAGCCTTGGGATCCTTCCTCAAAGCCAGTCCACTGGCACTGATGGGGATCCCGTTGCAAGCGGTGAGTGGGGCTTATCTGACACGGGTGGCGGGTCTGAGTTATCTGGAATGGCTGCGCTCTGGGGATCCCTGGCAAGAAGAAGAGATGCAACAACGGGTCAAGCAACAGCTGCACAACCATCGACCCTTGGCTTTTCTCACCCAATTGGCCCGCCAGGCCCGCTCTAGCAGCTAGTTAGAACGTCCATATTTTCGCATCATCCAAGTGTTGTTTCAATATGTTTCAGGCAGGCGATTCTCACCAACTGGGGAATGTTTCTGTTTTTAGGTGATCTCGCGGGGTGTTTTAGGGTTTCAGCGGGCCAAGATTGAATTAGAAGATCCTGCATCAACTCAAGGCCAACCCCAGCACAGCCACAATTCCAGTGGTGGGCTTGTCGGAATATCCCATTAGCTTGCGGGATCGTGCCTATGCGGAAGGGTGTGTTACCTGTGAGTTTAAGAAGGCTTTATTAGTGTATGCCATGCCCGTGAAATTGCGGGATGCACTAAGTCTAGCAAGCTCAGACCCTACCTAGGACATCAAGACCGGAGGCATCAAGTCTGGGGATCCTCGGGCTTGTCTTCCCAGGCATCGGTAGCGGGAGACTCAGAAGTTGGCTCTGGAGGAGCATCTTCTTCGGCATACTCTTGCTCCCATTCCGGCTGCTCGGGTGCAGGTTCGGGCCGACGTGGGCGCACAGGTTCCGGCTCTGGTTCATCTTCTGCGTAGATGTCCTCTTCTTCGGCTTCGTATTCCTCGTCATACTCTTCGTCGTAGTCTTCCTCCACAACAGGGCTGTCGACAGCACTGGGTAGGGCCGGGGTAGGGCTAGTTCCAGCTTCCCAAGGAGGTTTGCCGACCCCGAGAGTCTCCAGAACACCTTTGGCCAATTGAGTGAGGCGGGTTTCTGCCCCATCTTCAACAATCAGGCGATCCCCACCAATAGAGACAATCTCATCGGTGGAAAGGAGATAGGTGCTGAGAATAAATCCGGGTAAAAAGGTGAGGCCGAGATTGGAGAGTACCAAACCCGTAATCAGGCCAGAAACGGAGTTGAATTCAAAATCCTTGACTTTGCCGAGGCGGATCCCTTCTTCGGTCACCACTTCGCTCCCAACCACCCGGCTGAGCCCATCCAAATCCAAATTGTCAAAGACCTCATCACTGGGGACAAGCAGCGCATCTTGGCCTAAAGCCGTCACTTGCCGCAGTTCCAGCAGGCGGGGAGAGCTGGCAAAGGCTTTTTCCAATACGCCCAACACCAGTACCTGCCTGGCTTCCAGATCAGCCCAGACTTCACTCACTACCCCGAGCCGAGCGGCATTCCCCTGGCTAATCACCTGTGTTCCCAGAACCTGTGACCGCCGACGAACCTCTGATCGCACCAGCGCAACAGATTCTTTCCCAGTCGTCATGGTGTCTTCCCCGTCGTGAGTCGAAATGTTAGGCCTCTGGCCCGCTGACGCGAACGCGTAAGTGGGCTACGGATCCGGCACAGAGCGCCAAAATCAAGATAATAGTACCACTGCCTGTCTCCTCCCTTGCGGCGTGCCTAACCGGGATCCCTGCAAATTTGCCTATCCCAGGCCAGAAACCGTTCCGCCATCATGTTCAGAGAATAATGCTGCTCAGCCCGTTGGCGACAGAGGTGCCTGTCAATGCGATCCAGGCGACTCACAGCATCGACCAAAGCCGGCACATCATCGGGATCCACCACCCAGCCGGTTTCTCCATCCCTGACAATTTCTGCTGGCCCGCCACGGCGATAGGTGATCACAGGTACTCCACAGGCTAAGGCTTCTACCGCCACCATGCCAAAGGCTTCGATCCACTTGGGGGTCATGACCAAAGCCGAGCACTGACCCAAGATTTGCTGCATGTGTCGGGTGGACAAAAAACCGCGGTAATCCAGTTGTGCTTGGGGGTATTCAGCCTGAACTTGCTGCCAATAGGCCGGATCCTGTAGATGGCCCAAGATCACCACTGGGATCCCACTCTTTTCGGAGAGGGCAGCACAATCTTCCAAGCCTTTCTCGGGAGCAATGCGGCCAATCCAAGCCAGGGATCCCTTGCCCTGGGGGACAAAGTCATACTGCTGCAGATCCACCCCGCACGGTAGATAGACAAACGGATCCTGTCCCTTGAGCATCTCTTCTTGAGCAAAGGCAAAGGTTCGCCCTTGGGCACGGGAATGCACCGCCAAGCGGCCGGGATAGGTTTGGGCAATGTGTTGCAGCGCCTGATCTACCGCGTTGCTGAGGGATCCCATGCTCAGAAGATGGGCAACGGGGGTACGGAAAAAGTCTGTCAGATAAAAGGAGAGCCAGTCGTAGCTCCAGTTGAGGATCAGATCAAAGTCATCCTGCATTTGAGCAGCCCGCTGCCACAGTTGCGCCAGCAGAGAGGGAATCTGGATTTCAACCGGCTGATCGCGGCTTTGCCTTTGGGCGTAGGGAGGGGGTAAACCTGCTACCGGCTCGATGACGGTCTCGGGCAAGCCGGCGATGTGGGATCCCTGAGGAGCCAACACCTGCACTTGGGATCCCATCTGAATCAGGGTACGAGTCAGATTGGAAAGATTGAGTTCCACCCCACCCCCCGCCCCTGAGCCTAGGGGTCCAACGGGGGTGGAGAGGAACAGGTATCGGCGCGGTTGAGTCACCCAGGGATCCTCCTTGACTCAACTCATTCTCTGAGATGAACTTGCAACTTGAATAGATTGAAGTAGATTCAGACCTTAGCTACCAAGATCTCGCCGTCTTCCACCTTCACCTCATAACGGGTCAAGTTGGCATTGGCAGGGCCACGGGTGCGTTCCCCATCTGCTGTGAAGGCGGAACCATGGCAGGGACAAACGAAGTTTTCACCGCGCCAGTTCACATCACAACCGGCGTGAGGGCAGGCGGCATCCAAGGCGAGCAACGAGTCTTCATCCTCTGGATCCCCGCTCAACCACAGGGTAGGGGTACGCTCCCCAAAGGCGTTTTCCACCTTGAAGGGGCCATCGGCCAAATCTTCTACTGTCGCCACCTTGATGAATTCGGCTTCGGGAGTTTGAGCAATGACACGGGCAGAACGGCGTTGGGTGAATGCAGGCAGCAACCCAGCCACTGAGCCAAACCCGAGAGCTAGCCATCGTAGGAAACCGCGACGATTGTTTTGCATAGCCTTGTGTCCTCAAATGTGTCTTGGATGTCAATTCAGGAGTTGTCAGGCACTGAACCCAGAGCGGATCCCGGCAACAGCCCTAACACCTCTTAACATCTTGTTACTTTGAAACGGTCTATGCCAGGGCTAAACCGCATTCTTCTTGAGTACGCAGCAGAAGGGATCCCGGTTTTAACCCTGTGGGGTGATACACCCCACAAGAACCAACAGCTTTACCGCCACCCCTCTAAAATCGGGAGACAAACAGCTCAGAAACTGCACAGGTAAATCCCGGCAATAGGGGAGAAGACAGCCGATCTTGAGCCAATAAAGTTTCCACCAAAACCAACTGGGCATGCTGTCGGCGATACACTTCAATTCTTTGGGCCAGTCGATCCACAATCCAGTACTCTCCTACTCCCTGCACAGGATAGAGCTTCAGTTTGGCCAAACGGTCTTGATCTTCGTGCACTCTTCCGGGGGAGGGCACTTCAACCACCAACTCAGGGGCACCACAAAAATGTCCTGCTTCATCTTGAATCTGTGGCAGACGTTCATAACTAACCCAAATCACATCGGGAGAGACATTGTCTGAGTCAGAAAAAATCAGACCTGGCATAATTGAGGGTTCGCCCAGCTCGGTTCTGAGTGACCATTGATCAAGGAGGGAGAAAATCCGCCCAGCCAGATGCTGATGTTTGTGATGGGGAGAGCGAGTCACCAGTAGTTCTCCGTCAATGATCTCATAGCGGATCGATTCGTTCTCTGGAAGAGACTCGATATCCCGAGTGGTCCAGCGGACTCCTGTAGTTGTCATGGCTATCCCCATAGTGGATTGAGGGTGCTACGCCTATGGCTCTGAACCGCACCTTGCACAGCAAGATCCTAGCCCCCAATCCCCTAATCCAGGGATTGAATTGGGCTAGTTGGGATAAATGCGCAGGCGACGGTTGGGTTCTTCGCCAAAGCTCTGGGCACGCAGGTGGTAATGTTCTACCAACTGGTGCTGCAACTTGCGGATCAAAGCAGAGCGGGGCAGCAATTCCACCGGCTGTGACTTAGGAATAACGATTTGTTCAACGGCCAGACGCGCTTCTTCCAGGGCTTCTGTTTCGTCGCCAGCACTGGCTTGAATGAACAATTCCAGTTCTGAATCGGATCCGTCCTCGCTTTCAATGTTGAGGATGTGGCGCAAAGCGCGGGTCAGGGCGATGAGGGTATTGGCTTTGACCGTATGAATGGGGATCTGGCGAGAGTGGGCCAACTGTTGGATCTTGGAGCGATTGCGCACATGGGATCGCAAGGCCAAGACGATATCCGCCCCATCCAGATCCTTGGTGACCTCCGCCTGCAACTTTAAGGTTTGGATGACCTGTTCCAGATGAAAGCGACTCACCCCGTAGGGGTAAATCATCAACGGCCCATCACTATCCCGTGGTTTATCTTCCCCTAGGGATCCCTCAAGATCCAAGCCTTCTTCTTCATCTAAGCCAAGGCTAGAACGGGATCCTGCTTCCACAACCAAGTTGGTTTCCCGCGGCTGCCGTAAGCGACCTTCCAGAGGTTCCAGGGGTAAGGCTTCCATCCGTCCAGAGCGGCGCCACCCTCCCCGTTCCCGTGCTGTAGGTATCGTGCTACCGGCGGGCGGCCATTGCGGGCCAGACATTACCGGACGTTCGATCACCACCTGCCCCTGCTCATCCAGACTACGGGTTTGAATCAAGGGCTCCCGATTGCGCAAGAGGCGATCCACGGTGGCGGCGACATCTTCATGCACCACCCAGCGGGCCCGTTCTAGCATTTCCACAGCAATATCGAAGGTGGGAGGGGCTTTGCGCTCTAAGACGCTCTTTTGGCTGCCCCGTCGCCGCGCCTCATCATCTCCTAGGGTGACCGACTGGATCCCGCCCACCAAATCTGAGAGGGTGGGGTTTTTCATCAGGTTGTCAATTCGGTTACCGTGGGCTGTGGCCACCAGTTGTACCCCCCGCTCGGCAATGGTGCGGGAAGCTAGGGCCTCCAATTCGGTGCCAATTTCATCAATTACCACCACTTCTGGCATGTGGTTTTCCACCGCCTCGATCATCACTTTGTGTTGCTGTTCTGGGGTGGCCACCTGCATTCGTCTGGCCCGGCCAATCCCTGGATGAGGAACATCGCCATCCCCAGCAATCTCGTTGGAGGTGTCAATAATCACCACACGCTTGTGCAGATCGTCCGCCAGTACCCGGGCAATTTCCCGCAGCGCTGTGGTCTTTCCCACTCCCGGTCGGCCCAGGAGAAGCATAGAGCGGCCCTGCTCCACCAAGTCGCGGATCATGCTGATCACCCCGATGATGCAACGACCGACTCGACAGGTGAGGCCGATGATTGTGCCTTGGCGGTTGCGAATGGCACTGATGCGATGCAGGGTGGAGGCAATACCGGCGCGGTTATCACCACTAAACTCTCCCACCCGGCTGATCACCTGATCCAACTCAGCCCGGGTTACCACCTCATCTGAGAGGTAATCGGCAAACCCCGGGAAGCGGGCCTCTGGACGCCGCCCCAAATCTAGTACCACCTCCACCAAGCGATCCAACTGCGGATGTTGCTCCAATCGTTCCCGAATCGGGGTGGGCAAAATGTCTAGGAGCTTACTCAGGTCGTCGGTGTAGTGGGCTTGGCCGGGAAAATCGGTACGGTCGGGATCCACCAATGGATTCAAGGTCGAAGATTCTACGGGGAAATTCATAATCAAACCCAGGAAAAAGAAGTTTGTTGAAGGCCTGGGGCAACCGTCACCGGACGATGTTTAACCTGGGCCACCAGCTCTTTGGCCAACGGGATCCCAGCGGCCAATCCCCCTTCCAAGTAGGAGGCCACCAACTGCCGTGCATAACTCCCAAACGCCAATCCCGCCAGTGGCCAATGGGGATCCAACAGCGACACCGTTTGGGCATTGGTTCCCCCCGCCAACTGCACATAACCGGGCAACCCCATCGCCAGCACCTTGTGGGCCAGCTTTAGGGTGGCTTTACTGGTGCCCGACCCCGACCCAATATCCCCACTCATGGGCCGACCATCCACCTGCCAGATCAACACTCTGGGCAAGGGATCCATCAGGCTCAGTAAATCCCGTAGGTAATCTTCTAAGCCAGGGCCATCATTGAAACTAATCGAGATCGCTTGTAGCTGAGGCAGCCATGGCTTCAGGGATCCCCACAGTTGCCCAAACTGCGCCTGCCGACCGATGTGGGTATGAATTTCCACCGCTTGGATGCCCAGCTCAATCAAGGATGGCAACACCTGTGGCACCGACACTTGATGGTTGGGAGTGTCAATGCGCCGGTGCGGACAAACCGGCTCACAGCGCCCACAGCCATAGCACAGTTCCGTTTGAATGCGAACTGTTCCAGAAGTTGCCAACGGAGTGAGGGCGTGGGGAGGACAAACCGCCACACAGGGCTGTGGACAATCGGCGGGACAAACGGGATCCGTCAACACCGCCTTGCGAAAATGCACATCTTCGCCATCGTTAACACTGACCATCAACCAAGGGGATCCCGCTTGCGGATCTTCCGCCTGAGCCCACCGGATCCCCTGCTGGGCAGCTCGCACAATTGCCGAATCAGCCGCCAAGTCAATGCAATCCACTCCGGCCAGCGTGTAAAGGAAGGCTAGCTCCCGAACCGAGGGCAAGTGATGGAAACTTGCACCACAGATCAGTTTGAACCAAGTACCCTGTTGCAGCGAGGCGTTTGGCAAGGTCACGGGCACGAGAAGCCACTAGCGGGATGGTTGTCTGGGCCGCAGGCTGTCTATCTGAGATGGTAGCAAAGAATTTTTCACGCGCTCTGCAAAGGTTGCCAACGAATTGCCTGATCTCGGCCTAGCTCGACGACAAACTTCACTCCCTTGTCTTCCTGGCTCAGCTTCACCAAGTAAGACAGCTCCTGCTGGCTGAGCACATGCCCTTCATAAAACCAAAACACCAACCCCTTCGCCTGCGGGGGCAATGTAGACCGATACTGCTCAATCAAGGGAGGGAAGAAATAGGTGCGCCGTTCTGACTTGCCCAAAATGGCAGGCCGTACCCCGTGGATGCGAGTCAAATAACTGGCCAAATCCCCAATGCCCTTGCTGGAGAGGGTCACCACCTGATAGCCTGCCCCCCGCAGTCGCCGCAAATAATGCCCTTCGGATCCCCCTTCTGGGGTGACAAAGATGGCTAAGGCCCCGGATTGCTCCAGTTGCCGTACAAATTTTTCGCCTGAGCCAACCAGCAACATAAGGATAACTCCACGACCTGTGTTGATATTGAGATAAGGAATGGAAACTCACCCAAACCTGAGTTTATTGTAAAGGCAGATGTCGAAGTGCCGGATAAGTTGTCAGCAGTTGGTCGGATCCCGACAACAAGTTTTGCCCTTTTTCAGCCCCCACGCAGGAAGGTTAAGATATCTAAAGTGCCCCATCATTGGGATGACCTTATGAGACGACGTAAGCTGTTCACCCTCACGATGGCTGGACTCGTCACAGCACCCCTTAGCTTGGCAGGAGAGCAGCAGGCAATGGCTCAGCAAACTTATCCTTTCAGCAAGACCGAAGCCGAGTGGCGGCAGTTGCTGACAGAAGAGCAATTTTATGTGTTGCGCCAGGAGGGCACCGAACCTCCCTTTCGCAATGCCTACTACGACAACAAAGCGCCAGGTGTTTATGTCTGTGCCGGTTGTGGACAGAAGCTCTTTTCTTCTGAAGCCAAGTACGACAGTGGTACCGGCTGGCCCAGTTTCTGGGAGCCAATTTCGCCAGATGCAGTGGGTACCAAAACCGATTGGAAGCTATTTGTGCCTCGCACTGAAGTGCATTGCTCCAACTGTGGCGGACATTTGGGGCATGTGTTCCGAGATGGCCCTCAGCCAACCGGGTTGCGCTACTGCATGAATTCTGCTGCCCTGAAGTTCGTTCCGGCTACGGCCTAACCAGGTCTTCAACCCATAAGTAGTGCTCCAGCTGCCCCCTACCGCAAAGCTAGGATGAGATTGCCTGCTGGGATGAGACCATGTCCGACTACTCCGATTACACAGCTTTGGATGCTGCTTCCATTCTTCTGCGGGAGGGACTGGAAGCCTTGTTGGTGTTAGTGGCTTTGTTGGCGTTTTTGGGCAAGAGTGGCCAATCCGGGCAGAAACGCTGGGTGTGGTTGGGGGGATCCGTGGGTTTGCTGGCAGCGGTGTTGCTGGGTCTGCTGGTAAAGCTGTTTTTTCAGCACTTGCTCACCCATACCCGCCAGGAAGTGTTGGAGGGGATCACCGGGCTGGTGGCAGCAGGGTTGCTGTTTTCTGTCAGCTTTGGGTTGCATCGTCAGGCGGCAATTGTCTCTTGGCAGACGTTTGTGCGGGAACAGGTGGATGTAGCCTTGGCCAATGGCCAGGTTTTTTCCTTGGCTTTCCTCGCCTTCATAGCCGTGTTTCGGGAAGGGGCGGAGACGGTTCTGTTTTATGTGGGCCTGGCCCCTTCTCTGTCGGCGGCAGATTTTTGGGCCGGAGTGGGGCTGGGATCCCTGATCCTGGCGGTAGTGGCGGTGTTGCTGTTACAAGTGGGCATGAAGTTGCCCATCAAGACTTTTTTTCGGGGCTTAAGCCTATTGATCTTCTACCTGGGCTTTAAGTTTTTGGGCAGTGGCCTGCATGCGTTGCAAATGGCCGACTGGCTGCCGTTAACCCCTCTGGCTGGGATCCCAAAGTTGCGCGGGTTTGGCATTTACCCTACCTGGCAAACGTTGCTACCGCAGATGGTGCTGTTGGGGATAGCTCTGACTGTAGAGATATGGCAACGGCTACAGGCTGAGCCGGCTGAAAAGGTTTCTGAATAAATAATCCATAACTGGCGCTGAATCCCCCTCAGGGTTGCACTCCATCCAAAACGAAACCTGCCAGAGGAACTCCAGCAGGCCAACAGCAATAGATTGTCCTCACGGATCCGGCAATAAGGCCAGATTGCTCTCAGGCTTTATGACAGCTTTATGACAGCGTGTGATCAGCAGCCAATCTGCGTGACCAATTCCTGGGGGTCAATGAAGCATCGAAGGGATCAGTTGTCGTAGACCCGGCACTCGATGGCATCTGGGTTTTCGGCACAGTGCTGTTCCAAGCTATTTAGGGTGGTGGGTTGGTGGCTGCGGGCCGCCAGTACTTCTTCTACTGCATCCCAAGCAGCACGGCAGTGGGGATCCCCTTCGCCGTACTCGGAACAGATGCTGCGAGCGTTTTCCAGTTCTTTGGCGATGACATCAGACAGTCCCATGTACTTGAACTCCTCTAGGTAGGTGGGGCCAGTAGCCCGCTAGTGTGATCGGTCAACGATGGTTCGTGTGGATCAATAAAAAGAATGAGTCCAGGATAGTCACCTTGCGCCAACCGATCTCGTAAATTGGATACAGTTCCATTCTAAACAATGGCGGCGGGGAGCTGTACTCACCCTTTTGGGATCTCTTTGGGATCTTCCGCGCATCCTTCTTTAGGCCCCAAACAGTTGCCCGATCTGCTGCCGCACCAACTGTGGGGATCCCTGCTGGCGCACCTGACCCTCCGACAGGAAGATCGCTCCATCCGCCCATTCCAGCTCCGCCAGACGATGGGTCACCCAGAGGGCGGTGATCCCCTCTTGATCCACCAGTTGTCGAATACATCGCACCAGATCCGCTTGGCTATCGGGATCCAACAAGGCTGTCGGCTCATCCAGCAGCAGCACTTGAGTGCGGCGTGCCAAAGCTCCTGCCACAGCAACCCGTTGCTTCTGCCCGCCACTGAGGCTGTGGATGGGTCGGCGGATCATCGATAGGAGACCCACTTGCTCAAGGGCTGTTGCCACCCGTTGGCGGATTTCTGCCAAGGTGAGTGGCTCTGCCCCCAGCCCGAAGGCCACATCCGCCCCTACCGTCGGCATAAACAGTTGATGATCCGGATTTTGAAAAACATAGCCTAGCCGCCCGTTGATCTGCAGGTGGCCGGAAAGGGGTTTGGGATAGGTCAGGGATCCCGACAACAGTTGTAGCAAAGTAGACTTGCCACTCCCGTTTGGCCCCAACAACATCCACAATTCCCCAGTTGGGATGATAAAGCTGCACTCTTTTAGGACAAGCGGACGATCTGGCCAGGCAAAGGTCAGATGCTCTACCCGAATCGCCACCTCACTCATCGGGATCCCTCACATCAGAGAAGGCAACAGCCATACTCAGCTTTCCACCTGGGCAAGAAAACCTGTACGGGATCCCATTGGACTGGCACCACCGGATTTGGAGGTCATTTGTACGCCACACAATTCGCTAGTGAGCACGAACACCTTTTTGCCGGTGCGGTCGCAAGTGAGTTCGAGGCTCTCAGGGGATCCTTTTTTGAGGGCATTAACGACACTTTGGTAGGCCTGGTTGGCCGCTTCTTCCTCTTTCTGATGGATGACGATGGCCGCCGGATTCCCCTTCAACAACAATTCCAGAATGTACATGGTTAACCATTTGCGTAGTGTGCCGTAGACATCAGAAGGATGCTGATCCCAGTATTGCAGGTTGAGACAAGGTACCGGCAGGGCTGATTTCACGACTCTCCACGGATAAGGAGCGCTCTTGACAACCAGTACCCCTCAAATGTAAAATTTTCTACAATTCTAGTATTTGACCCCTGCACTTTAGAGTGGATTGTGCCTGTGCAAAGGGTTAGATCCCTTGACAAATTGACTCCATTCATTTCCGTTCATACGCAAAAGCATACCCGAAAGGACTCTTCTCTCATGAACATGGTGCGGCCCGTTGCCCTGCTGCTGGCTCCTTTTTCTGTGCTGGTAGCTTCCGCAGCTTGGGCACAAGATTTGCAATTCACTCTGCACAACGAGACTTCTAGCGCTTTGACGGAGTTCTACATCACCACCAGTGGCTCGGACAGTTGGGAAGAGAACCTGCTCCCCAACCGGATTGAGCCGGGCGGAAGCGCTACCGTCACCATTGCCGATGGGGAAACCGTCTGTGAATACGATATCCTCGGTATCTTTGCAGATGGCTCAGAAGCCGAAGACTACGAACTCGACCTTTGCGAGCTAGGCTCCTACACCTACACAGAGTGAGTTCGTGCGCTGCTAAGAGCAAGTTTGCGTCGGGGTGGAATTGTCACCATTCAAGCTGCCAAACCACCCCAGCAGAGCCGTTGGCAAACACAAACCCGGATTCTCCTGCACTTGCAACCGTTGCAGTCGGGGCAGTTCCGCCAAAAAGGCTGGCAGTTCTCCCGTCAGTTGGTTGCGATCGAGGCGTAGATCCCGCAACTGCTTCAGGTTTGCCAGTTCGGGGGGCAGAGATCCACTCAAGTCATTACCCGATAGATATAAATTCTCCAGGTTGTAGAGTTGCCCTAACGCCGGTGGAATCGGGCCGGAGAGTTGGTTGTTATCCAAAAACAGCCCTTTGAGCAAGATCATCTGACTCAGTTGGCCGGGAATGCTGCCAGTGAGCCGGTTATTCTGCAGGATCAGGTTTTCCACCTGCCGTAATTGGCCTAATTCCGGCGGGATCCCTCCAGACAGTTGGTTGTGATCCAAGAATAGACCCTGCAAGTTTTGCAGTTGCCCCAATTGGGGTGGGATCGGCCCAGAAAACTGGTTGTAGTCCAAAAATAGGTGTTGCAGTTGGCTCAGTTGCCCCAGTTCCGGTGGAATCGAGCCAGAAAGTTGGTTGTGGCTGAGGGAAAGGGCGCGTAACTGCCGGAATTGACCGATCTGATTGGGCAGGGATCCCCTTAACCCTTGCCGATCCAAAACTAGCCCGATCAAACAGCGCCCCTGATCAAATAGGGCGACCTCCTCCAGTACTACATCTGGGCGGCCCATCTGCTCTAGGGCTTGCAACAACAGGATCTGATCCCGATCTCCACAATTGGGAGCTGGCAAGGTTACTGCCGCCCACCCCTCCGAAGCAAAGCCCACCAACAGGCCCATCGCCCACAAGCCTTGCTGACAAACCCATCCAAGTAACCTCATCGGGACTGCTCTCTCCAGCGGATCCCTGCCAGACTAGCACCCAAATTAGCTATTAGGCGGGAAGCCCCGCGCTGTACCGGAACGGTCAGCGTCGGGATGAGAGCCGCGTGACTGAGCGAAGCGAAGGAACAAACTATCTAGGAATCCTGACAGATAA
>JAUQVI010000052.1:0-15347 GCA_039794885.1 Thermostichus sp. DG02_5_bins_236 | reverse complement strand
AGATCTTTATTAGCGGTGGTAGTGCCGGTTTTGCCGGCTTCACCAATCCCCAAATGGGCTGCCCTGCCGGTGCCGGAGCTGATGACCGCCTGCAGTAGCCCTGTCATCTGTTGGGCTACCGATGCTGGGAGCACCCGTCGCTGGGCGCGGGGATCCTCTCGACCCGGATAGATCTCGCGGCAGGTGCGAAAATCGCTGCGGCTGGCACAATCACTGCTATCCAAAATGCGTCGAATCGTGTGGGGCTTTGACCAAACCCCTTGGTTGGCAAAAGGGGCAAAGGCCGCTGTTAACTCCAGTAGGTTGACTTCCATCGTGCCGATCACCATGGAAGGGTAAGGTTGCAATGGCGATTGGATCCCCATTTGGCGGGCCATGTTCACCACCCGGTCTAGCCCCACCTGTTGTGCCAAGCGCAGAGAAATCACATTTTCTGAGAGAATCAACCCGCGTGCCAGATCCATCGGCGCAGAACCGGAACGGCAGCCATTGAAGGTGAGATTGCCCCAGGTGAGCGGCTCACAGGAGAGCACTTCATAGGGGGAGATGCCTTGGGTGAAGGCCGCCGCATAGGTAAACACCTTAAAGGTGGAGCCGGGTTGCCGTTGGGCTTGGGTAGCCCGGTTAAATTGGCTGGCAGCGTAGTTGATCCCTCCCACCAAGGCCAGCACCTCCCCATTGCGGCTATCGAGGCTAACCAGGGATCCCTGGCTGAATCCCAAGCGGGATCCGAACTCGCGCACAGCTTGGGTCAGGGTCTCTTCCGCCAGCCGTTGATAGGGCAAATGCACCGTGGTCTCGATAATAAAATTCCCCTCCGCCGACAGATCTTGGCCGAGAAGCTGGCGCATTTCCTCGAAGACAGCGCTGTAAAAATAGGGGGCGACGGTGGAGGTTTCCGAGCGCAAATTCGGGTTGAGGGTAAGGCGACTACGACGGGCACGACGAATCTCTTCTTCCGGAAAGACCCTCAGCTCACTGAGGCGATCCAGCACCCGATCCCGACCGCGCACCGCCGCATCGTAGTTTGTAACCGGGTTAAAAGCGTTGGGGGCAGGCAAAATCGCTGCTAGGGTAGCCGCTTCCGAAAGGCTCAGTTGGCTACTGGGGATCCCGAAATAAAATTGGGCCGCCGTCTCAAAGCCGTAGATGCCATTGCCCAGGTAGACATTGTTCAGGTACAGGGTGAGGATTTGCTTTTTGGTGTAGTGCTGTTCTAGTTTCAGGGCAGCCACCGCCTCCCGCAGCTTGCGCCCAAAGGTGTTGCCCGAGCCGGTGTAGTCGCGCAAAACGGTACGAGCCAGCTGTTGGCTGATAGAGCTACCCCCCTGCTGCACTTCCCCTGAGCGCAGGTTCACCCAAAAAGCCCGCCCAATTCCCAGCACATCCACCCCAAAGTGGGAATAAAAACGGTGATCTTCCGCCGCTACCACCACCTTGGGCAAAATCGAGCCAAAAGCTTCGAGATTACCCAAATCCCGATAGTGATCCGCCTGGGTACGGCGCAGCTGGGTTTGTTGATCTCCCGCCAGCACCACCAGGGGGCTGCGTTCTGCCGAGAGGGGCGGCTCCACTGAGAACTTGCTCCACTCATGTCCGATCCAGATCCGCAACCCCAAACCCAATGTCAGCAACAAGGCTAGACAACTGCGCACCCAATACACCTGTGGCGGCGGTGGATCCAAGACTTGAATCAAAACGCTCTCAGGATCCTGAGGTGGCCCAAAGCTCAATTGATGACGATGCTGCAAAATGACTTGGTGCACCCGCTCTGCTCCGCCAAAGCGTTTCATACGAAAGATCCCATTGGTGGACTCTTGATCCTCCAGTTGATAGCGGCCTGCATTCCAACCCAGCCAGTAGAAAATCGGGGGCAACGGGATCCGCCAACCCAACCCAGGGATCCGACAGTCCGGTCGGGGGCGAATCCGGGCGTGCAAATGGCTGACGGCTGCCGCTGGGATCCGAATGGTGGACACCGTTTGGCTGCGGCCCAAAAGATCGGATCCCTTCAGGACAAACACCTGTGGCGCTTCTCCCGGACAGGTAATGCGCAGGCGTACCGGACGTTTGGGTGCTGCCGGTTCAGCCGGTTTCAGTAGGGCTGTAGCTCCAGCGGGGGAAGGTCGCCAGAGCGATAGGGTTTTGAAGAAGCGGGTGACGGTGCCCAAGAGGGGCTTTTTGTCGTCTGAGGCAGACATGGTCTAGTCCCCCCGCAATTCCCGTGCACGGCGCAGCTGCTCCCTCAGGGTTTGCCCGGGGCGCGCGTTGTCTGCGGGGTTGGGGTTTTGGGGCGGGCGGGGTGCTTGGATCGTAGGCGTAGGTGTGGCGGGGATGGGAGTAGCAGGTGGAGCACTCCGGTGCAGGTCGGGATCCCAGAGGGCCATATAGACGCGGCCTTGAGCATTCCGTTCGATGATGCCAGCTAAGGGGCCAACGCGAAACTGTACCCGCTCCGACCGACGATCCCGGATGGCTTGCAGTTCTCGCTGCAATTCAGCGGGCAAGGGGGCCTGCAACATATCTTCCAACAACCCTTCCGCCTGTGGAGTGGGCAAGCTGTCATCGACGGTGGCTTCCGTTTGTCGCAGTACCAGACTGGACTCGTCGTAGATCAAGCCCAAATCCACGCTGCCAAAGCGATACAAGTCATATACGGTATTGGGCCAATAGCCCCGCCCATTCTCACTCGGGGATCCCAAACTGGCCCGCACCGTCTCCCGCAGAGTATCGAGGGGAAACGTGCGAAAGACCTGTCCGAGGAGGTCAGATGAGCTGTTGTAGGGTTCCAATTCCGGGCTGGGATCCCGTTCAATCGTTAAGAGGAGGGGGCCGTCACTGGTGTCAGAGGGGTCAGGCGAGGACCCCGTTGAGTCAGACGTGCTCGGTAACTCTTCCACTGTTGGGTCAGTTCCTGAGAAGATCGGTGCCAAGGGGCGCTGTTGTGAAGGGCTGAATCGACCACTCAGCAAACTCAAGATCCAGCTCATCAGGGCCAAACCCAGTAACCCACCCACCAATAGCGGAATCACCCGCAGCCAAAGCAGGGATCCCTTACCCTCGGCAGTGGAATGGGTTAAAGGGCTCAGTTGCAGGGTACCTGCTGTGGCTAAAGGTTGCATCGAAGACTGGATCTGGCCAGTGACCGGGAAAAGAGTCTGGGAAGTCTTAACCGCTTGAGGGTTCCAAACCGCCATAGCAGCAACCCCTAGCCCTTCTGCTCTGGCTTGAATCCGCTCCAGTTCTGCCAACACATGGGTCACCGACTGCGGACGATGGGCGGGATTCTTAGCCAGACAGCTGAGGATTAACTCCGACAAACCGGCGGGCAAGTCCAGGTTCACCCCCAGATCTTCCAGGGGAATGGGACGGCGCTTGTGGTGAGCTTGGTACCAGCCGGGGAAAGAATCGGTCGTGGGTTTGAGGGGCATTTCCCCAGACACCATCTGGTAGAGCATGATCCCAAAGCTGTAAATATCGGAACGGGCATCCAAAGGGGATCCCTCCAGTTGCTCCGGTGATGAGTAGGCCAACGTACCCAGATAGGCATGGGTGACACTTAGGGAGCCATTGCTGTTAAGCAGTTTGGCAATACCGAAATCCACCAGCTTGGCCAGTTCCCCGAGGCTGTCGTTGGCCACCACAATGACATTGGCCGGCTTCAAGTCGCGGTGAACCACCTGTACCGACTGCCCCTCCATGGGGATCCCTTCGTGGGCGGCCTTCAATCCCAAGCCGATTTGCCGAGCCAGCCGAAAGAAGCGCTCTAAAGGCAAGGCACCCGCCGCCACAATCTCCTTCAAAGTTTGCCCGTTCAGGTATTCCATCACATAGAAGGGCACTTCATCAGGAGTAATGCCGTAGTCGTTGACCTTGACGATGTGTAGGCTTTTTTGACCCAAGGCCGCGCAGGATTTCGCCTCCCGTTCAAAGCGCAAGCGAGTGCGTTCGTCCATGACTGGGTGGGAGAGCAACTTGACGGCCACTTCAACCCCACCAAACAGTAAATCTTGCGCCAAGTATACCCGGCCCATGCCCCCCTGACCTAGCAGGTTGGTCAGCCGATAACGCTGAGCCAAGAGGCGATCCAGAAAGGGATCCGGCGAGGTAAACATAGGGGATCGCGGCGTACGGAGAACAAAAGATAAGGATCTCGAGCGGATCCAGCCAGCTTAGGCTACCTCTAACATAAGCACTGGAGCTGTAATAGGCCATGCTCATACCCGTCAATCCGGCTACCGTTGATGTCTTTGCCTGTTGTTTATCATCCCGACTACACGACAGCCCTGCCGGAAGGCCATCGCTTTCCGATGCAAAAGTTTCGCCTGCTGCAGGAGCAACTGCTGCGGGAGCGGGTGATCCGCCCCGAGCAACTGCATCAGCCGGAACTTCCCCCCACCGCCTGGCTCGAAGCCGTCCATACCCCTGAGTACGTGCAGGCCTACTGTCAGGGATCCCTGGAACCCAAAGTCCAACGGCGCATTGGCTTACCTTGGAGCCCAGAATTGGTACAGCGCACCTGTCGGGCAGTGGGGGGCACTGTACTGACTGCCCATTTGGCTTTGCGCTACGGACTCGCTTGCAACACCGCCGGAGGCACTCACCATGCTTTTCCCAGCTATGGCTCCGGATTTTGCATCTTTAACGATCTGGCCATTGCCGCCCAGGTGTTGTTGCAGCAAGGGTTGGTCAAGCGGTTGCTCATCGTGGACTTGGATGTGCATCAGGGAGATGGCACCGCCTGGATTTTTCAATCGGAGGCGCGGGTATTCACCTTTTCCATGCACTGTGAGGCCAATTTCCCCGGCACCAAGCAGGTCAGCGATTTGGATGTGCCCCTACCCATAGGCATGGAGGATGAAGCCTATTTGCAAACGTTAGCAGCCCATTTGCCAGATCTTTTGACCCAAGTGCAACCGGATCTGGTGCTTTACGATGCCGGCGTGGATCCCCATCGGGAGGACTTGTTGGGCAAGCTGGCCCTCAGTGATCAGGGGCTATTTCGGCGGGAAATGCAAGTGCTGGATACCTGCCTGAAACAGGGCTACCCGGTGGCCTGTGTGATTGGGGGGGGATATAGCAGGGCTCTAAGCAGCCTGGTTTATCGTCATTCGCTCCTGCATCGGGCCGCCAGTGAAGTGTATCGACAGTATCGCTTGTGAGCCGAGCCCCTAGGGGTATTCGGCGATCACCACCGTGATGTTGTCGCGCCCGCCCCGTTCTTTGGCTGCTTCGATCAGCTGATTGGGGAGCTCCTCTAGAGCCGTCACCTTGAGACAATACTCGGCGATCAATTCGTCATCTAGCTCTTCTGTCAAGCCATCGCTACAGAGCAACAAGCGATCCCCCGGACGAACCGTAATCGGTTGCACCGAGGGAGCCCCTGAGTCGGGTCGACCCAAGCAGCGCTCGAGAATATGTCGCCAAGGATGGGCCCGCGCCTGCTCGTGGGTCAGCTCCCCCTGTCGAATGGAGCGGGCCACCAAGGTGTGATCCTCCGTCATTTGCTGCATTTCGGATCCCCGCAGGCGATAGAGGCGCGAATCCCCAATGTGGGCGCTCCAGCAGTTATCCTTGGGATCCACCATCACCACCACCACGGTGGTTCCCATGTCTGCCCGTTCCGGATTTTCTCGCTGATCCTTGAGAATGGCATCGTTCGCCGCTTCCACCGCTTCGCTAAGCAACTTAGGGGCAGGTACCGATTTCCAGCCGCGATCCAGCCGTTCACGAATCGCTTCTACCGCCAACAAACTGGCTGTAGCTCCGGCAGCATGTCCTCCCATGCCATCGGCAACGATAAAGAAACGTCCCTCAGGGTCGCAATGATAGGCATCCTGGTTGCTACTGCGGATCTTGCCGGGATCCGTAGCACTGGCATGTCGTCGCATCACATCAATCGCTCTGACCGATTTAATCTTAAGAGTACCCTGGTTAAAGCAAGAGCGGCGAGGGTGGCCAAAACCAAGGCGATAACCGTTAAAGTAGCATGTCCAGCCAAAAATAGCTGAGTTCCACTCAGAAAAAAAGTTGCAAATAAGACAGCGTAGAGGATTCCCGTGTTGGTGGTGTTCAACTTGCGCATCAGGCGCTCCGCCTCACTGGAACGCACCCGTAGGCGCAGATCCCCCTGTTCCAATTTGCTCAGGGTGGATTCGATGCGGCGGGGCAAACTGAGGCTGCTGCTGGTGAACTCGGCGGCCTGACGACTAACTTGGGCTAGCAGGGTTTCGGTTTCTGCTCCGTTCAAACTCATCAACTCCTCCGCAAAAGGCTTAGCCACTTCCATAAAGTCGAAGTTGGGATCCAACCCCTTCCCCAATCCCTCCAGGGTGGTGAGGGCCCGCATCACGAAGGTAAAGGTAGCAGGAAACCGAAAGGGTTGATCGTAAACCAACTCGTAGAGATCCTCGCTAATTGCCGTCACAGAGATCGCTTCCGGGTTACTGGAGAAGGGCTTATCCATAAAGTGATCCAGCATATACTGCACCGAGCGGCGCACCGGAGCCATATCGGCAGTGGGCACCAACACCCCCAGTTCCACCAGGGATCCCACCACCAGTTCGGCATTTTTGGAGACTACACCCGCCAGAGTGCCCATCAACTTCTCTTTGATGCCGGGGCGAATGCGGCCCATCATGCCAAAGTCGTAGAAAATGAGGGTGCCATCCGGCTTGACGGCGATGTTGCCAGGATGAGGATCCGCGTGGAAAAACCCATCCTTAAGCAACTGCCGCAAATAAGACTCTGCTCCCAAACGGGCCAACACCTTGCGATCCAACCCTGCAGCCCTCAGGGCTTCATAATCGCTGATTTTAATCCCAGGCAGGTATTCCAAGGTTAGCAGGCGATGGGAAGTATAACGCCAATACACCCTGGGCACCGCGATTTGCGGCATATCCCGAAAGTTGCGGCGGAAGGTGTCGGCGTTGCGCCCTTCGTTGAGGTAGTCCACCTCTTCCCATAGGGTGCGCCGACACTCTTCGTAAATGCCGATCCAATCGCGACCGACTCCCCCCCAGCGGGTGCGGTATTGAAAAAACTCGGCAATACCCCGGCAGATCTCCAAATCGATGGTGAACAGACGGGTCAGCCCCGGTCGCTGCACCTTAACCACCACCTCTTCGCCGGTCTTCAGCTTGGCTCGGTGGACTTGCCCCAAACTGGCGGCGGCCAACGGAGTTGGATCGAAGTAACTGTAGATCTTGGCAATCGGTTTGCCCAGCTCCTGCTGCACGATGGCAGCTACCTGCTCATAGCCAAAAGAGGGTACCCGATCCTGGAGCTTGGCCAGCTCCTCCACAAACTCGGTTGGGAAAAGATCCGCGCGGGTGGAGAAAAACTGCCCCACTTTAATGAAGGTTGGGCCCAAATTGAGCATGGTTTCGCGGATCCAGATCGCCCTAGCCCGTCGGCGCTTGGCCTTCCGTTCCGGTGTGGGTTGTCCGCCATAGCTCCATGCCTGCTGATCCAACCATAGATAGGCCAGCCAAGTGAGGACGAAGCGCCAGATGTCCAACATTCGGCCCTGGCGAGTATAGTTTTCCCGGGCCCAACGGTAGGCCGTGTAGGACTTGACGGGTTCTGCTCCCAAAGACGGACGGGAGGCCAGGGTGCTAGCACTCAAGCGTTTTGACTCCGATATTTCTGTAATTCGGAGCGCAACTGCGCCACTTCCGCCCGCAAATCGTCTAAGGTCGCCTGGAGATCATCAGCCTTGAAGGCAGGAGGGGTGATCTCACTCGCCGTCACCGAAGCTTCAATCTCAGCTCGGGCAATGACATCCTCGGCAAACGTATGCCAGCCCTCTTGTAGCTCAGCCCAAGCCTTGCCCACCTCCCCAGCAAGATCGGTGAGGGTGCTCTCCCAACGCTCCCGCAGAACGTCCGCCACAGCTTTGCCGACAAAAAAAGACCGAACCACCGGATTACTCATGCGACCTGGAACGTTAAGAAGCGTCACCAGGATTATAACGAATCTGACTGCAAGGACTGATAGGAACCAGGATCCGCAAATTCCCAAAACAACAAACCGACCCACCCGAAAGGCTTCGGATCAATCGGTCTGCATCTTCATCGAATCCAGCTGGGATCCCTTCAGTATTGGCCTGAGCGAGACCCAACTCCTATGGCTAGCGACGGCTGGTGGTCATGTCCGGGATCTTCAGATCGAACACGCTGATGTTTTGACGTGCCGCAGGCTTAGGACTCAACATACGCGCCATGTTGAGGAAGTTTTCCGGTTCTCCTGCTTTGGGAGGACGAGTGAGGCGATAGGTGCGTACCACTTCCCGAGTCGACCGTTTCACTCCGGAGATATCGCGCCAACGGGCTCCATAGCGGGGGGTAACCAAGTTGGCAGGGGTTTCGGAAAGGCGACGGCGCTGGTAAGGCACCACATCATCTCCAAAGGCGGTGTTGTATTCTTCGCTGTCCACCACGGCATCAATAAAGCCATCTAGCCCCTTGGTGGCAATGATGATGGAGTACTTGATGCGCTCCTGTTGGTTGTAGGTGGCACGGCCCAAGAAGCGCTGGAAGGTGACCTCGATAAAGCGGTAGTTGTCGTTGGGGGTCATGACCAGATCCCGGTACACCTCTGACTTGCCCAAGCCCCGCACAAACTCTTTCACCGAGATCGCCCCGTTGCGCAGTTGCGATTCTAGAGCCTTCTGGCGAAAGGACTCCAACATCAGGTGCTCACTGAAAATCTGGCGGTAGGCGGCGCGGATGATATTATCCACACCCGTTGGGTCGTCAGGACGGTAGGCGGGCGGGGTTTCGTCACTGGCTACAAAGTAGCGGGGTACCCGCTCGTTTTGAGTAGTCGGACGATCAGCAAGCAAAGGAAGAGACATGGGTTGTGCTCCTGAAGAAACGAGAAAAACAAAGTGGGGCAGAGGTTACGGATCGGCAGCCAACTCCTGCTGGCTTATCTGGGCGCGGAGGGGGATGAGGGGATCCACATCAGCCAAGGCGGTTTGGATCCCAACTTGGGCTTGAGAACGTAATTCAGGCAGACCAGAACGGGCCAAATCTGTCAGGGCTCCCACCGCAGCGTAGCGTACTCCCCAATCCGCATCGCTTAAGCACTGTTGGAGTAGCAGCAAAGCCTGCTCTTGGTCGGATGGGGGCCGTCGGGCTGCCACTCGCCCTAGACCTCGTACTGCTGCACGCCGCACACTGGGGGCAAAGTCCGCCACAATTGCCTCCACCAGAAAAGCATAGGCATCCCCGTGGCCAATGCGAGCCAAGGCCCGCACAGAGTAGGCCCGTGCCCCGTAGTCGAAGCCGTCCATTTGCTCCAGGAGCGGTTTGACCGCCAACTCCCCAAAGCGCAGCACCTCCTCAAGGGCAGCCTCTCCCACTGCCGGCCGGTTGAATCCAAAAGCTCGGATCAACAACGGGATCCCTTCCACTTGCCCCAAAGCCCCCAGCGCTCTCACAACCCGCAGCAAGTCCTCTGGAGAAGTAGCTTGCTCCAACTCTGCCGCCAGTTGAGCAATGGTGGTGGAAGGCACTTGAGTAGCAGGTACAAAAGACATAGGCAAGATTACAGAACCCGGTTTGGCAACGTTCGGCAAAAAAGCAGGACAATTAGAGCAACCGATCCAGCTCGGGGATGATCGACTCTGCCACCTGAGAAGGCGGCACTTGCCCCAACTGCAGAGCCACGTCAAACAGTCGCTTCAAAGCATTGATGCGCAGATTCAAAGCCACATCTGCCCTTGCCAATAGCGGCGCCCCCGCAATCCAACCGGACTCAGCCAGATCAAAGAGGGCCGCCTGTCGCAAGCTGGGGTTGGGATCCACCAACAACTTTGTCAGGATCTGCGTCAGTTCTTCCGCCTGGGTAAACCGATAGAGAACCCAAGCTGCTGCCGACTGAACTCGCTGTGAAGCATGGGTGAGAAAGGGGCGAATCGCCTTCTCCGCCTGACGAGCATTGAGCTGCCCCAAAGCCTCGATAATAGCCTCCCAAGGCTGCTCCTCCGGTGACCGCAAAAGAGCCAGCAAAGGATCCACAGCCCGTCCATCCTGCAACTGAGCCAGGGCATAGGCAGCCTCTTCCCGCACATGCAGATCTGTACAAGCGAGCACTTCCACCAAACCAGGCAACGCCCGCGCATCCCCAATTTGCCCCAGTGCCTTGGCAGCATTGCGACGCAGAGGATAGCCCCCTAAAGCAGTGCGATCCAGCTCATCCTGCAAGGCCAAGAGGAGAGGCTCTACTCCACGGGGATCCCGGACGGTACCGAGATACCAAGCAGCGTAGTAACGATCCTGCAAATCAGCACTCTGCAACTGTGCTACTGCTTGCTCCCAAGTGAGCTGCTGCGGCAACACGGCTGTGTTGGAGGCTATACGAGCTGTTGTAGAACCGTTCATGAAACCTGATCAACCCCGACTGAGCGGATCCCTTATTCGGCAGTGCCGTTGCTCTGAGCAGAAGCCGCACTGGCTCCTGATATCGCAGCGACTTGCACAATTTTGCCCCCCATCCGCAGGATGCGCTGCATCTCAGACGATAGGCGAGCATAAGGAACAGTGGCACTGACCGTGCTGCGGCGAACCTTGTCGGAGGTAGCCAGAGCATCGAGAGGGTTGAGCAGGCCGGTGTACTCAATTTTGTAAACCCGGCTGCCAGCTTCAGTCAGGGTTTCAGGACTGGTGGTGCTTTGACCAAACATCGCTTTCCCCAAGATTGATTCTGTAAAGAAAGACCGCTCTGGGTGGAGAGCCCGACCCCAGACAAATCCAACGGACTTTCCTGGAGTACCCGGATCCTCTGCCGCAAGTGAGCAGCCCAGAACACAGTGTAGAGAGCAGACAGACGGCTGAAACTCGGGATCCATGAAGCTCCATCCAGTTTGCCCGGAATCCAAGCCGATGGAAAGACCTGAGAACAGGCAGCCCAGAGAACCTTGAGCCGCCGCCTGCTCTATCAGGACTACGTCCTGTTGACACGAAAGGACTACGTCCCGCTGACACGATTGGAAGACGAAGAAAGAGATCGTCCACTCCAAAAAGCAGGGATCTCTACCAATAGGATCCGTTAGCTAAGGGCGTTGATAGCGTAATCGAAGTAGATGGTGGCTTCGTTCGCTGCTTGACCACTCAGCATGCCCAAGGCGCGACCCTTAATGTATTGCAGGGCCACAATGTACCAGCTGGGGGAGAGGTTGAAGGAGCGGTTCACCTCCCGCAGCCCAGCCACCAAGTAGTCATCGAGGGGGCCGGTACCACCCGCAACCAAAGAGTAGGTGATGAAACGGACATAGTAGCCGATGTCCCGGGCACACTTGGCCTGGAACACATCGCCGTGGCCCATTTCGCCGGGCTGAGTCAAGTAGGGGTACTTCTTGAACACTTCCTGCACGGCTTCGCGCACCAGGGTTTGCTGGTTGCTGGTCAAGGCACGGGCAGCTTCGAGGGAGGCGGCAGCACGCTGGTAACGCCCATAAACAGACTGCAATTCGCTGGCATTAAGGAAACGTCCTTGGTTGTCAGCGGAAGCAATCGCTTCAGTGATGACGGTTTTCACCTTGCAACTCCTGAATTAAATCGGTTCTGTTGTTAACGAAATTTCTGTAGGGGAAAGCTGACTACAGGGATGGGATCCCGTTTCAGCAGTTGCCCTCACCAGAAAAAGAAAGAATGGATCAAACAGCACTCTAGGGATGGCCAAATTGGCCTTAACCTGAAACTCAAACGATGGCGGCGGCAGCTTTGTCGAAGTAGCTGGCCACTTCGCTTTGCAATGCAGAGCAATCGCCGGGGGTAATCCCTGCCGGATCCATGATCTTGGCCAAGGCTTCTTTCTTCATGGCAGCAATGCCGTTGGCCACAGAGGTGGCAGGTACGCCCAGGGCAATGTAGGTTTCCCGTAGGCCGTTCAAGCAGCGATCTTCCAACACAGAGCTGTCACCAGCCAGAGTGGCATAGCTGATGTAGCGCAGAATGATTTCCATGTCGCGCAAGCAGGCAGCCATGCGACGGTTGGTGTAGGCATTGCCACCCGGAGCGATCAGATCCGGCTCCTGAGCGAACAAAGAACGGGCTGCATTGGACACGATTTGTGCTGCATTGCTGGTAATGCGGTTGACGGTGTCGAGGCGCTTATTGCCCTCAGCCACCAAAGCTGCCAAACGGTCAAACTCTTGATCACTTAAAAAAGCACCGCGTGTATCTGCCTGAGCAATCACCCGGGTAAAGGCGTCTTGCATGATTGATCTCCTTCTGGTCTTTCCAAAAACCAATGAGCGACTGGCTGGACTTCTCAGAAACCGGATCCCAAATGAACGGTGATAAGGGATCCCATTTGCCCTCCAAAAACCAGGGATCCTGTGGCAGCAGGTTCGATCAAAATCCACCCCCACCGAAACCCCAAATTTTTAGACAGGTCAAGAACTTCTGCGACTTTCAGACAGCCGAGCATCCAGGTTAATTTTATAGCCTGGGATGGATGAGTGTTTTGTGAAGATTTGCAAAAATACTCGTCAAAATCTCTGCTCCGCTTGAGGCTCATAGGCTTTAGGCAGCAAAAAGAAGAAAATTTTGAGGGCGCCGGGCTTGCGAATTGTAAATATTTGTTTTGAGATCCAGGCAAACTGAGTGCGGGATCCCCTGTGCTAGACCCTTGCGATATCCCGAAGGGCTGCTTTCAGCTCCCGGCAGAACTGGCTAATCTGTTGTAACCCTTGGGCCGGAGTGGCTGCTTGGGCTAAGCGCTGTACAAAGGCACTGCCGACGATGGCGGCATCGGCTCCCCAAAGAGCGATTTGGCGGGCTTGCTCTGAATTGGAAATGCCAAAGCCCACGCCGATGGGCAAGGGAGTTTGTTGGCGGAGTTGCTGCAGTAAAGTCGGGATCCGCTCCGCTAGGGTGGCCCGTTGTCCGGTAACGCCGGTGGTACTGACCAGATAGATAAAGCCGCTGGAATGCTGGGCAATCTGTTGCATCCGCTCCACAGGGCTGGTGGGGGCCACCAGCAGAATCAGATCCATCTGTTTGGCTTGGGCCGCCTGTCGCAAGGGTTCGGCTTCTTCCAGAGGCAGATCCGGCACTACTAAGCCGGCACAACCTGCCGTTCGCAGTCGCTCCATGAACTCCGGGATCCCAATTTGGTGGATGGGGTTGTAGTAGGCAAACAGGATTAGGGGAGCTTGCAAAGAAAGCTGACTCAAGCCCTGCAAAATGGCACTCAAGGTCACCCCTCGGTTGAGGGCACGGGTGGCCGCCGCTTGAATGACGGGGCCATCCGCCAAGGGATCTGAATAGGGCACCCCCAGCTCGATCAAGTCTGCTCCGTTTTGATCCAAAACCTGCAGGGCCGCGAAGGTGGTGGATAAATCGGGATCCCCAGCGGTAATGTAGGGGATGAGGGCTTTTTCCCCTCGCTGGCGCAGGTCTTGAAAGCGGGCAGTAATCGGGCTGGGCATAGGGATAGGTTCGATCCAGAGCACCCCTCACTCTAGCGTTAGCCGGGATCCCTAGGGGAGGGGCACAAAATCGTAGCCGGTACCGGAGCGGTTTCCCGGTTGAACGCGCACCAGGACATTTGGGGCATCCCGGTCGCCGGAGGGCAAGAAGCGCACCTGTCCTGAGGCCCCGTCACTCAACAGAAAGCTCGGGTTGCCCAAACTGGCGAGTACAGCACTGCGGTTGGTGGATCCCAAGCTAAAGGCTTGCAAAAAGACACGGGTGGCATCGTAGGCCAAAGCCGTCCGCCAGTTCACCTGCCCCCCCCAAAGCTGCGCCGCCGCCTGGGCAAACTCACGGTTACGGGGGACATCCGGGTGCCAGGGCACCGCCACCACCAAGCCCTCCACTGTGGCCCCCCCCTGTTGCAGAGTGTTGAAGCTAAACAGCACATCTCCCCCCAAAAGGGTAAGAGGGCCTTCATGGAGGGCATTTTCCTGGGCTAAGGCCAAGGCTTGGGTAGCTACTGCAGCAGTTGGGGCCAAAAATGCCAACTCAGATCCCTGGCTAACCGCCATCCTCAAGCTGGACTGGGGGTTGAAGTCGGCTGCCGAGAGATCAAACTCAGTGGTGATCTGCCCACCTTCACTGGCTAGGGTGGTAGCAAAGGCATTGCGCAAGCTGGAGCTATAGGCACTGTTGGGATTGTAAAAAATAGCTGCCCTCTGTAGGCGTAGGGTATTGAGAGCATAGCGGGCCAGTTGGGTACCGGCAATTTGGTCAGAAGGTACCGTGCGGAAAATGGCGTTACCCAGGGTGCTAATTTGGGTGCTGGTGGAGGTGGAAGAGATCATCCCTAACCCGGCAGCCTGATAAACAGCGGCAGCAGCAATCGTGGCATCACTGGCGTTGTGCCCTACCACTCCGAGAACCTCAGGTTGCTCCACCAAGGCTTTAGCCACTGCGGCAGCCTGCTCTGGATTGTCCCCATCGTCGGCAATTACCACCCGCAACAGCCGCCCTCCCAGTCCTCCCCGGCGGGCGAAATCCTCCTGGGCTTGGGCCACCCCCCGCAGGGTTTCCTTGGCGCGATCAGGGTTGCTGGAAATGGGCACTACTACGGCGACACTGAGGGGATTCCCCTGCTGCTGGGCACGGGCATTGTTTAAGAAGACGCGCGCCTCCGGATCGTTGCGGTTATTTTGTAAGGTTGTCTCCAACACCGGAATGGCAGCGGTGAGGTTGCCTTGCCGCAACAACTCTGCAGCGGCTATCGTCATCGGGCTGCTATCGGCAAACAGGCTGCGTTCGCCACTGCTGAGGGTCAGGGATCCGGAGCTTATCCCCGAACTCGACTCTCCCCCCGAGCCCGGCAGCTGTACCTGAGGCAGTGACAGATTCCCAGGCCAGCGGATGCGTCCGGAACGTACCCCGTAGTATCCCCCACCGAGCAGCAGCAGACCCAAGGTGATATAGACGATGGGTGGCGGGGATTTGGCAGCCATGAATCAAAAAAGAAATAGAACAAACAAGAGGGATCCCGTGAAAACTTCAGGGATCGGCATTGTAGGAGGGGCTGTTGCGATACTGGCGCTCTAGCTGTTCCAAAACAGAAGCAGGTGGGGCTTCAGCGCTTTCCTCCGGTGCGGTGCGGGTGGGCACGGTAGATTCCAGAGCATCCAGGCTGATCCGTTGAGCCTTGGAGGTGGCCCAAACCACCAATCCGGTTAGCAAAAGCACAATAGCAGCAGCGTAGAGAAATGCGATGATCGCCATCGGGTCAATGTTCTAGCTTTCCTCACCATGATAGAGGCTACCGGAAAAAATCAAGGCTGGGATCCCTTGGATCAGGCCCTGTGGGATTGGCATCGGGGGCAGCCCAAGGGGCCAGTTTTGATGCATGCCCACTCCCCACAGGGGATCCCG
>JAUQVI010000051.1:0-15556 GCA_039794885.1 Thermostichus sp. DG02_5_bins_236 | reverse complement strand
CACAAGGGATCCCCTGTAACCCGGCAGCCTGAAACATGGCGGCCACCAGAGCGGTGGTGGTGCTTTTGCCGTTGGTACCTGTAATTCCTACCCAAGGGAGAAAGTCCAGGCTCTGCCAAGCTAGCTCCGCCTCACCGATGACAGGGATCCCCTGCCGGCGGGCCTGTTCCAGAAAGGGGTGATCCCAAGCAATGCCGGGACTGACCACCACCTGCTCCACACCCGCTTGCAGGTGGAAAGGTTTTCCCAGTTGGACCGGGATCCCTTCTTGTTCCAGCTCTTGCTGAACCTGCTGCAGCCGATCCGAATTTTTTTCATCCCAGGCCAGAACCTCGTGCCGTTGGGCCCGCAACAGCTTTGCCGCTGCTAATCCCGCAATCCCCAACCCCAAGACTTGTTGTTGCACGCTTGTTTTTGCTGTGTCTAACGATTTTTAGCTGTATCTAGCGATTTTTAATGAATTGGGAGCCTGTCTTATCTTACCGAAAGGTCAGCTCCACAGCCGGAAGGAGTGGGATCCTGCGCCGACAGCACTGGGAGGGATGTGTCTTAATTAGGAAGTGAATAAACAGATCCCTAACGACTCACTTGCTTGAGAACTTCCATGTCACAGCCCAGCCCACGCCAAGCTCTCACCGAAGGCCCGGTCGGATCCCAGCTGATTCGCCTGACCCTGCCGATGATTTGGGGCATTTTTGCCGTGATGGCGATTGAACTGGCGGATGCTTACTTTGTCGGGCAACTGGGCACGCCGGAGCTGGCGGCTATGAGCTTCACCTTCCCGGTGACGATGGTACTCAGCAACTTGGCGATTGGTTTGGGGGTAGGAGCTTCTTCGGTGATTGCTCGAGCGATTGGAGAAGGGAACCCGCAACGGGTGCAACGCCTGACTACCAATAGCTTGTTCCTGTCTTTGCTGATTGTGGTGGTGTGTGTCCTCTTTGGGTTTTTGACGTTGGATCCCTTGTTTGCCGCGCTAGGGGCGGAACCCGACATTTTGCCCCTGATCCAGGAGTATATGCACATTTGGTACCTAGGCATGGTGTTTCTGGTGGTGCCAATGGTGGGTAACACCGCGATCCGGGCCGCAGGCAACTCTGAGATTCCCAGCTTGATCATGACCTTGGCAGCCATCACCAATATTGGCCTGAACCCGTTGTTGATTTTTGGCTTAGGTGGGTTCCCCCGCCTGGAATTGCAGGGAGCTGCCTTAGCGACGGTGGCAGCACGGGCCTTGAGCCTGGTGTTGGCCCTGCTCTTTTTGCATTTTCGCCAGCGCATGCTGAGTTTGTTTCTGCCCACTTGGGAGGATGTGCGGGGCTGTTGGTCAAGAATTTTGCACGTTGGGTTGCCTGCCGCTGGAACCAACATGGTTATTCCGATCTCAGCGGGGATCATCACCAGTTTAATGGCGGGGTTTGGCCCAGAGGCTGTGGCGGGGTTTGGGGTAGCTTCGCGGTTGGAGTTGCTCTCCCTGTCTGCTCTAGCAGCCCTCTCCACCAGTGTGGCTCCTTTTATCGGCCAAAATTGGGGAGCCAAACGGTATCAACGTGTTCAGGAGAGTTTGCGCCTGAGTTTTTTCTTTTGCCTGGGCTGGGGTGCTTTGATGACCGTGCTGTTGGGGCTGGGATCCACAACCATTGCCGCCCAGTTTGAGAGTAATCCTGAGGTGACTGAGGTCACGGCTTCATATCTGCGCATTGTGCCCCTGAGCTATGCCGGGACTGGCCTGCTCCTGACAGTGAGTGCTGCCTTTAATGCCTTGGGGAAGCCTCTGGCGGCTGTGATCCTATCTCTGACCCGTATGTTTCTGGTTTACATCCCACTGGCCTATGTGGGCAGCCAGTTGATTGGTGTGAATGGTATTTTCTTGGCAGCCTGTATTGCCAATTGGGGAGTCGGTTTGGCGGCTGTCTGGTGGTCTCGGCGCAGTGAGCAGTTTCGACCACCAATCCTGGTGAAGCAGCCTTTGTCTGGATGAGAGAAGATAGGAAAACTGTTGAGACGGGATTCTAATGCCTGAGCCTTCCCGTTGGCCTGTTTGGGCTAAATTGAACAACTCGCAGCTGCTGCGCATTTTGCTGCTCTTGGCCTGTGCGTGGGCTTTGTCTCAGGTGCTGGGCTATTTCAAGTTGGTAATCACCATTTTTGTGATTGCTGCTATTTTGGCTTACTTGCTCAGTTACCCTGTCAGTTGGCTGACACGCTTTTTCTCCCATAATTTTTCGGTTTATCTGGTTACCTTTGTTACTGTCATTTCCTTGTCTAGCATGACGGCAGTGTTGGGCCTGACGTTGATTTCGCAGTTGCCGCAGCTTCAGGAGAGCATTGCCACTTTCTTGAATACAGTTTTTAATGCCATCGACCAGCTAGAGCGTCTGCTAGGCAACTTCAATATCGAAATCGATATCCAGGAATTTGAGCAGCAGATAAAGGATCAAACCCTAAACCTGCTGGGATCCGGAGTATTGACTTTGCGGAGTTTGCTCCTGAGTTTGGTGAATTTGCTTTTGATTTTCATTGTTGCCTTTTTTATGTTGTTGGATGGTAAACGACTGTGGAGCTTGTTCCTAAAGCCTTTTCCTGATGAGTGGCAAACCCGCATTACCGAAACGGTGCGGCGAAATTTCTTGGGTTTCTTTTGGGGGAGGGTTGTCCTATCGTTTTTCTTCGCAGTTTCCAGTTTTTTGGTTTTTCTAGTCCTCCGGATTCCCTCAGCCTTGACTTTATCGATGATTGCGGGTTTGTTCGATCTCATTCCGGGTATTGGTGCCACGATTGGCATTAGTCTGATCGCCTTGATCCTGTTGCCTAAAAGTGTGTGGCTCTCGATTCAGGTATTGGTGGTTTGTATCTCTTTGCAGCAGGTGGAGGAAAACCTACTCTTGCCCCGCGTCATGCAGGGATCCCTAAATATCAGCCCTGTGGTGATGTTCTTTTCCCTATTTGTAGGTGGGACTCTGGCAGGGTTACTGGGGGTTTTCCTCGCGATCCCGGTAACGGGAGTATTGATCAACTTGTTGGAAATCGATGAGATGAAAGGGGATCCTAAACGGTGAGCAAGCCCAATTCAATCTGAGGAACAACCTCATCTACAAAAATATCGATAGCCAGAGAGGATAGCCAAAATAGAGATTAATCTTGTCCTCAGGTCAGAAATAGAGGCTCAACTGCTTGATCAAGCTAGAGAGAAGGGGCTTTCTCTAAAACTCTATTTGCAAATCTGGATTGAGATTCACTTGACAATGTCAGCTGTTACACCTTCCTATCAATCCACCTCCATAACTGACTGGATGAATGCTTTTACAACTTGGGCCAGAAGTCATCCTGTTAACGGCCGCATTCTCTCAGATCAATCTATCAGTCGAGAAAATATTTATGGTGAGAGAGAAGATAAGCAACTATGAGTTTTCTCTTGGATGCCAATGTTTTGTTGAGATTGGTTCAGTCAGGTCACTCTATATGTTGGATTGCCATAAATGAATATCTAGTCTTGGTCAACAACAAGAACCCATCTGGATCACGCCACAAACTCTAATCAAGTTTTGGGCGGTAGATACTCGATCAAATCCCTCACTTCCTGACTTTTAACAGCGCTGACTTCAAGCGATTTCCTCAAATTACAGCAATTGACCCTCAAACAGTTCTCACTTAGGCTTTTGGGAGCTTGTCCGAGCAGTTCCAGAGTTAAACTGAAGCCTGTAGTCGATCCAAAAGGGATCTTTTGCCATGCCTGACCTTCTCACCCCGCAAGTTAGCGACCGTATTTGCAGGCACATGAACGACGACCATGCCGATGCTGTAGTTCTCTATGCACTGGTGTTTGGGCAAGTTAAGGGGGCTACTCAAGCTCAGATGCAAGCCATTGACTCTGAGGGCATGGATTTGTGGGTGCAGGGAGAAGGGGGAGAGCAAACGGTTCGGATCCCATTTGATCATCCCCTTAAGGATTCAGAAGATGCTCACCACACTCTCATCGAGATGGTGAAGCAGGCCCGTGCTCAAGTACGAAAGTAAAGGGAAAATCTATCCTCAGCTGGCTTGTTGTAAGAGAGGATCTAATTGACCTTGAGCATCAAGGTGGTGCAGATCATCACAACCGCCGATGTGCTGGTTGTCAATGAAAATCTGCGGCAAAGAACGGCGACCATTGGCTCGTTTAGCCATTTCCGCCCGTGCCACTTCGTCTCCATCAATGGCGTACTCTGTGTATTTCACACCTTTGCGATCCAGAAGTTGCTTTGCGCGAACGCAAAAAGGACAGAAGCGCCAAGTGTAGATTTCAACGGCCATAGCAGGATCAAAGAATGCTTTTACACATCTTAACACTTTTGCTGGACAGGGATCCCTCGGCTTGTTGAGTCAACCGTGCTTATTTGGCTTCTTTCCAGTTCTGGCCGATTTGCAGATCCACAGTTAACGGCACGGATAAGGGGAGGGATCCCTCCATTTCCGAACGGATCACCGGTTGCAACTCCTGCCATTCAGAGGGCTCAACCTCGAAAACCAATTCATCGTGCACTTGCAGCAACAACCGCGACTGAAACTTGTGGAGCTTCTTTTGCAGGCGAACCATAGCCATCTTGATAATGTCAGAGGCGGATCCCTGAATGGGGGCATTGACAGCAGCTCGCAACTCTGCTTGTTTGCGATAGCCTGTTAATCGAGACAAGTTGGGAAAGTAGCGGCGTCGGCCCAAAATGGTTTCCACATAACCATGTTCTTCCACAAAGGCTTCCGTAGAGCGCATATAGGTGAAAATTCCAGCGTAGCGTTCATTGAATCGTTCCAAAAATTGCTTCGCTTCCGCAAGAGAAACCCCAGCTGTGCGGGCAAAGCGTTGTGCTCCCATGCCGTAGATCACCCCATAATTAATGGTTTTGGCCAATCGCCGTTCTTCACTGGAAACTTCCGCCTTGTCCAGCAATAAACGGGCTGTGAGGGTATGCACATCTTCTCCCGATTGGAAACCCTTTACCAAGGTCGGTTCCTGACTCAGATGGGCGAGGATGCGCAGTTCAATTTGAGAATAGTCGGCAGCAGCCAATAACCACCCGGCTTGGGGAATAAAGGCCTGTCGAATACGACGGCTAAACTCAGTGCGGATGGGAATGTTTTGCAGGTTGGGATTGGAGGAGCTAAGCCTACCGGTGGCCGTAACGGTTTGGTTAAAGTCTGTGTGTACCCTACCCGTATCGCCTCTCACGAGAGCAGGCAAGGCATCCACATAGGTGGATTTTAACTTGGCTAGGGTGCGGTGTTGGAGGATGGTTGCAATTAGAGGATGATCGCCTTCTAGCTTTTCCAAAACAGAGGCATCTGTAGAGTAGCCTGTGGCTGTTTTACGAGTTTTTCGAATATCCAGCTTTAGTTTCTCAAACAGCAGGGATCCCAATTGTTTGGGGGAGTTGAGGTTAAAAGTTTCTCCAGCTTGGATATAAGCGGTGCTTTCGAGGGCTTCTAGTTCTGCTTGCAATTCCTGAGAGAGTTGATAGAGAAACTCTATGTCAATACGAATGCCCAACCACTCCATTTCTTCTAGGATCAATGCTAGAGGTAATTCAATTTGGGTGAAGAGATCCCAAAGACGGGGATCGGTTTCTTGAAGCTTTGCAGTGAGTATGGGCACCAGTTGATAGGTACAGTAGGCATCAGATCCGCAGTATTCCGCCACTTGGGGAATGGCAATATCAGCAATGGATCCCTTTTTCCCAACTAAGTCTTGATAGCGGGTGGTGGGCAAGTTCAGATAGGTGGCGGCCAGATCCCCTAAATTGTGGCTGGCTTCCGGATCCAAAACGTAGCTGGCCAACATCGGATCAAATTGAACCCCTTGCAGTCGGATCCCTTGGGCCCGTAGGATGCTCACGTCATATTTGCAATTTTGTAAGCTTTTGGGTCGTTGGGGATCCTCCCAGATCGGTTGCAGGGTTGATTTGACCAGTTCCCAATTCAAGTTGGTGCCACTGTTGTGAGCAATGGGCAAATAGGCAATATCCTGTTCTGACCAGCAACAGCCAATGCCCACCAACTGTGCATCTCGCGGATCTAAGCTGGTGGTTTCTGTGTCCCAAGCTACGATTCCCTCACAGGCCAGCAAATCCTGAATTAAAACAGCTAATTTTTCAGGAGTATCCACAATCCGCACTGGGGGTAAGGTGCTGGTGGGAGCTAAGGCAAAATCAAACCAAAGGGCTTCGTCATTGTCTACAACTTCTTCTGAACCGATTGAGTTATCCCCTTCTCTGGGATGCCCGAGTTCTGCTTGGATCCCGCCCAAAGAAGACTGGATTTTACGAACTTGATGGATGAAACTCTGAAATTCTAATTTTTCCAAAAGAGGGATCAGCTCCTCCTGGTCAAACCCTGTGAGTTTCATGCTCTCCCAATCTAGGGATAAAGGTACATCTACCTTGATTTGGGCCATAAACTGGGAATGCTGAGCCGCTTGGATCCCTTCCTGTAGGTATTGCTGAACCTTGCCCTTGATTTCAGGGAGATGATTGAAAATAGCAGTTAGGCTGCCGTAGCGATCCAACAGCTCTACAGCTCGTTTGGGGCCGATCCCTTTGACTCCAGGGATATTGTCAGAAGCATCTCCACAAAGGGCCTTGTAGTCTACCACCTGCCAGGGCCAGATCCCTAGCTTCTCTTTCACTTGCTCCGGGCCAAACTCGCTAATTCGATCTTTGGTGTTCAAGTGTAAAACGCGAATCTTTCCATCTTTATCAATTAGCTGAAAGAGATCCTGATCCCCACTTAAAATCTGGACTTTATAGTCTTTGGCTGACACCGTGCTGAGGGTGCCTAATATATCATCTGCCTCAAACCCCGGAGCCATCAAAATTGGGATCCGCAGCACTGTTAACAACTGCTTCAGGTTTTCCACATCTTCAATAAATTCCGGTGGGGTTTCTGGGCGACCGGCTTTGTAGGTTTTGTCGGCTTCGTGGCGGAAGGTGGGTTGGCGGGTATCAAAAGCAACGGCTACATGAGTGGGTGTCTGTTTGTCCAGCACTTCCAGTAATGATTTCAAAAACCCAAAGCTGACGCTGGTGGGGATCCCGGTGGAGGTGCGCAACCCCCCCTCGCGGCTATAGGCAAAGGCGTAAAAGGATCGATAAGCTAGCGAATGCCCATCGACTAGTAATAGCGTTGGAGTTTGCAAAGCCATCAGCCGACACCTTAAAGGTGGATCCAGCCTATCGGATCCCACAGGATAACTCCATCTCGTCACTCATGAGCAGGCGGATGGCTTTAGAACTGGATTGAGTGGGGAGAGAAAGTTTGTCTATGGTGACGGGGCAGCAGCGTTTGTTTGAGCGGTCGCTGCGCTGAGCTGCTGTTCCGGTTTGCAGCCACTTAGCAAGCCGAAGCGCACCAAGCCACTGGCATAGCCGCGACGCATCAGGCCCAACCCCAGGGCCCCCCGGATGGTGCCCCAGCCACTCCGCAGTAAGCCCGGGATCCAGCGCCAATCGAGAGCGGAGGTGAGCACCTCATCCCAAAAGGGAGCCACCTGTTCGGACCAATCGGCATGGCGAATTTGCTCCAACCCCACTTGCTCGGCCAAGTGAATGTACTCCGACAGGCTGATCACGTAGGGCAAGCAGTAGACATCATAAATTTTCTGCAAATGGCGTTGTTCCTGCAGGTTCAGGGAGCCCTCGCGGTGGCACCAGGTTACTACCACCAACTGTCCCCCCGGTCGCAACACCCGCCAGCACTCCGCCAGAAACTGCTGTTTGTCGGGCATGTGCTCGCCACTTTCCAAAGACCACACCAGATCAAAGGAGTTGGATTCAAATGGCATGTGCAGAGCATCGGCCACCTGAAACTGAACCTGTGAGCTTAATCCAGCTGCCTCAGCCCGTTCCTGGGCCCGTTTGGCTTGGACAGGACTGAGGGTAATGCCCGTTACTTGTGCAGCGAATCGTTGCGCCAACACTAGGCTGCTGCCGCCAATGCCACAGCCGAGATCGAGAATGGATTGGGGTGGTTGCGGATCCCCAATCTGGCCCCACGCGATCACTTTGTCGATTAGGTCTATTTGTGCCTGCCGCCGTCCTTTGCCCGGTTGCCCCGCTTCGTAATAGCCGTGGTGCATGTGCTCTCCCCACACCTGCTCCCATAGGCCAGAGGAGGCATCGTAAAAGTTGCGAATGCGTTGGTTCAGGGTGGAGGTCATGGGCGGGGAATAGAGCAAGGGCACAGACGGTTGCTAGGGATCCGCTTCCATCCTGTTCAATCCTGCCATTCCTGCGGGCCAAAACCCAAAAACCAAGATTAAGCTGGGAGAGGCAAGCCAGAACAACCTGAGTAGCATCCCTTGGCTCCTTCAGAGTTTGAGCTAGAGCAACTCCTGTTTACCCCTGCTACACCGGCTGCGGATGCGGTGCCACTGGTTTACGCCTTTCCCAATACCTATTCGGTGGGCATTACCAGTCTGGGCTATCAGGTGATCTGGAGCATGTTGGCCAGCCGCCCCGATGTGGCGGTGGCGCGCCTGTTTACGGATCTCTCTGAGTCTCTCCCCCCACAACCGGAGCTGTTGGGCTTTTCCGTGTCCTGGGAGCTGGACTACGTCAATATCTTGGCCCTGTTGGAGCAGCAGGGGATCCCGATTCAAGCGCAGGAGCGGAGCGAGTCGGATCCGCTGATTTTCGGGGGTGGCCCTGTTTTAACCGCCAATCCAGAACCGTTTGCAGACTTCTTCGATGTGATCCTGTTGGGGGATGGAGAAGGATTGATCGATGCCTTGATCCAGGCTTACCAACGGGTGCGAGGTGGATCCCGTGCCCGAAAGTTACAGGCATTGGCCCAGGTGCCAGGGATTTACGTGCCCAGCCTTTACGAGCCCCAATATCGGGATCCAGCTGGCCCTGTGGAGAAGATCCTTCCCAAAGAATCGGGGATCCCGGACACAATCCGCAAACACACCTTTCGTAGCAATACCCTCTCGGTTTCCACGGTGGTCACTTCCAAAGCTGCCTGGGAAAACATCTATATGCTGGAGGTGGTGCGCAGTTGCCCGGAGATGTGCCGCTTTTGCTTAGCCAGTTACCTGACCTTGCCCTTTCGTGTTGCCGAAGTGGAGGGGCATTTGCTCCCAGCTGTGGAACGGGGACTACAGGTAACGAACCGGATTGGTTTGTTGGGGGCTTCGGTTACCCAACATCCGCAGTTCGAGGAGGTGTTGGAGTATCTAGCCCAAGATCGCTTGGCCCACGTTCGCCTCAGTCTGGCCTCGGTGCGGACGGGTACGGTGACTTCGCGCCTAGCCCAAGTCTTGTCCAGTCGGGGCAGCAAATCCATTACAGTGGCGATTGAAAGTGGCTCAGAGCGGCTGCGGCAAATCATCAATAAAAAACTCCACAACGAGGAGATCCTAGCGGCGGCAACCCATGCTCAATTCGGTGGGTTAGGGGGCATTAAGTTCTACGGCATGGTCGGGATCCCGGCAGAAACGCCAGCGGATTTGGAGCAAACCGTTGCCCTATTCAAAGAGCTAAAACAGGCTACCCCCCGCCTGCGGTTCACCCTCGGTTGCAGTACCTTTGTCCCCAAGGCACACACTCCCTTTCAGTGGTATGGCGTGGATGCGAAAGCCGAGAAAAAATTGCAGTTCTTCCAAAAACAGTTGCGACCTCTGGGGATGGAGTTTCGCCCAGAAAGTTACAGTTGGTCGGTGATTCAAGCCTTGATTTCAAGGGGAGATCGCCGTGTGGGCAAAGTGTTGACCTTGGCGCGAGCCTTTGGGGAGTCTTTGGGGAGCTACAAACGGGCTTTTAAGGAACTCAAGGGGCAGCTTCCCCCTTTGGAATACTACGTTCACAGCGATTGGATCCCTGGGGATCCCTTGCCTTGGGATCACATTCAAGGCCCGCTGCCCCCCGAACGGCTACGGCAACAAAGTGCTCTGCACCGCTGACGCGAACGCCAAGAGGCAATGCCAGTTTAAAGTTTTTTTGAATACGCTGAGGGCGTTCGAAGAGTTTTTCAAGTCTTTGTTTACGTACTGTGTTTCTCTATACGAGCATGGCTAAATCATGCTCTCTCCCAACCATGGGAAAGTACTTGGAGTATTGACTTATCTAGGACTGCAGGAGAGATCTTGTCAGCCTGATGAGAGTCTCTCTCGGCTGGATTTGCGCGGTTATTTGAATCTTTAGCTGCAAAGGATTGAAAGATGCTGGAGCAACTAGGACGATGGCTATTGAAGCTGAGGCAACTGCTCCCCTGGTTGGCTGCTCTTCTGGCTTTGTCGGGTCTGTTGCTGATGTAGGCGGATCCCCTTCTCCTTTCCCAGGGATCCCGGCTGGAGGTGTGGTGATTCTCAATGGGGAGCAGATAGACAGTGTACCCCTCACCGTTGGCCAAATCCTATCGCTACAAGCCCGCGCAACTGACTCAACTGGGAATGATAATTCTGAGCAAATTGAGTGGCGCGATGCGGAAGTGGAGTGGCTTTGTGCAGGCAGGGGATCCGATTCAGAAAGGGCTAAAGGTGACGGCGCGGGCCAGCTTAGATTGGAAGCCGACTTACGAAGGGTCGATTGAGTTTGATAAAGATGTGGGGGAGGGGGTTAACCAAATTGTTATTGAACAGCAGTCTAATTTCCTTATGGAAACAGAACTAAATCTTAGCGGATACTCAAGCTTTCAGAAACGATTGATGGATTTAGAGAGGAGAAAAACATCCGTTTTTCAATAGAAGTAGGCCCCGTAAAAATTCCTTTGTTTTTGACTCGGTTCATTTACATCATCCCAGAGATTGATGCAGAGATTAAGGGCTTCAGTCAAGTCAGGATAAACTATAGCGGTACATTTTTTGAAAGAGGACTGTATTCTTACGAAAAGTCAACTAAATGGAATCAAAGCTCAAGTTTATCCAACAATACATTTAATTTTAACTTAGATTCAGAATCAGATTTTGAAGGATATATTGATTGAAGCTAGATTTATTTGACAGTCATTACTTTGGTATCAACTTCTTCATTGCATCAGAGGAAGAATTTGATTCAGATCGGGTGCCTTCACAATCTAGTCTTATTCAGGACGGTATTGGAGGTTCCATTTTGTCAACTTCCATCCAAGGAAATAGAACGCTTTCCACATTAGGCGAAGTTTTATACTTAACACGGTTGTCGAATCCTTTGGAGCTTGAGCTAGAACCTTTTCCTGGCTCTGTAGCTCGATATACGTCAGCAAGAAAATCAATTAACTTTCAGTTAGACACTGTCTTTAGATCGATAAATAACTGCTTTAAGAGATATCCCGTAAATAGTCCGCAACGAGTCGAATGTTTACGGTTACTGAGAGAGATCTGTGGCACTTCAGCTGAGCGGGCTAGAGTTGATAACTATATTAGTCAGCAAACTGTAGTTCAAGACCTGTACAATTCAGATGCTGGCAAGCTTACAGATTCACAAACTCCTGAAATTGAATTTGACGATGGGGCAGAACGGGCACTGCAACACTTTAATGAGATTAATATGCGTCTTGGCGGGGGAGATGTAGAGTCCTTTAATAGTGGTAATTTCGGCCCGGGTCTTCGTTCCACACTTAGTGATGGAACCACTCTAGTTCTAAGAGCAGGAGACAGCCGAACAGGTGCCAGTCGAATCACAATTGAGTTTCAGAACAAGCCAGCAGTTAAACTAAGATACAGATAAAATTACACAAAAAGTTGCTGCAATACATTACAAGGCGGTAAAAATGCTGAAAATAACTGATGAAGAACATCTTAGAAATACACTCAAACTAAACGAACAAGTATTTAAACACGTTAAGGTTTCTTGTGTAGATTCAATTGTAACTGAAACTGATATCAAGGAGGAAGCAATAACTTCCAAAAATTGGACTGTTATACCAATGGATCCCTATTGCTCGGGCTTTTTCCCCGAGCTTGATGATTCAGAATTAACATATGAGTGGATTGCTGATGATAAACAGCAAAGACTTTTGCAAAATCTATTAGAAATCTTGTGCTTAGAAGATTACTATACCGTCTTTGTTGTTCCCGATACAGCTGCTTTACATCCAATCAATTCGGCTTTTCTTTTGCCAGCCAAAAAGGAATCATTTACTATTTTTTGGGAGAAGAAAACAGAGATTAGCTGGATAGACTTTAGGATCTTTCCTGAAAGCCTTGACTTCGCAATACTTCTCCCTAGCTATGAATCTCCATATGGAATCATTGCGGGTTCGGAAGTATTTGTTTCTTCAATATTAGAATGTGATACTGAATCTGCATGGTTAAATTACGAAAACTATATCTCTCAGACTCAAGAGCGATGTGCTAGCCCAATACTTGGCACTGCTCCAGATGGAACCGTGTATGAAGTTAGCCCTTCTGATCCAAGCAGCATAGCGAGAAACAAACGTTGCGAAAATGAACTACGGCGTCTCAAAAGAGTGATCCGGCTGTACAAAGGCACAATAGGTTAAAGAAATGCTCAGATTGACTTTGAGGATCCCTACGTTATATGACTCTTCTGAGATCAGAGTGAAATTACACATTCGCTGATAACTCGCTCAAGATTGGAGCCAACTATCCCAAAAAATCCTGGAGACGCCCATGCAAGCTCTGCTCGGACTAATTTTAATTTTTCTTTTGGTGGTTCTGAGTAGCTGTGGTGCTGCCCCCAACTCAGTTGCCGTGACTCCATCAGAGACGATACCTGCCAGAGTGGGCCGGGCCGATTCTTCAGAGCCGCAAGAAATTGTTCTTGTAGAGCCGACCTTGCTGTTTTCAGAAACTTGCCCTCTTAACTCAGAAAACTATTGGGTAGCCTGGCAGGATCCAAACCTTGGCTATGTTGTCGCCTCCCAGGTAGGTATACCCGTCACTGTGCCCAACTATCCGCCCACAGAAGGTCGCATAGGACGAGCGATTGTAGTTGAGCCGGTGCCGCAGGTATTTTCTCCAACGGGGATCCCCCTCACCGAAGGAGCCAGTTGTTCTGTCCCCACTCCCACCCCAACTCCTGGCCCTACCCTGCCCATCAAACCGCCCGGAGAATGCACCTCAGATCGCTGCCAAAGAGCCGGTAGCTTCAGGGATCCGCACTTTGGCACTTTTGATGGCCTTGCCTATGATTTTCAGGCCAGTGGCGACTTTGTGCTCACACGCTCCATCGATGGTCGTTTTGAGATTCAGGCTCGACACACCCCCGTCACCCTTTATCCTGATGTATCTTTGAATACAGCCATCTCCGCTCGTTTAGGGGAGCAGATTGTGCGCCTAACCATCGGCGCAGGAGAAGAGCTAGAAGTTTTCATCAATGGATCCCCTACCCAGATTGAACCAGGAGAATTACGTGTTTTCGAAGATGGCAGCCAACTGTTCCGCTCTGCGGGTACTCTCGCTGCCCAGGGTAGGGATAGCTACATCCTGGCTTGACCCAACCCAGAAGACATCAATGGGAATCCCGATAATGTCCCCCGTGAAGAGCTTTTTGTCAGCCGCTTTGACTTTCTCGGAGAAGGTTTTCTGAATTTGGCCGTGGATGTCCCCTTGTCTGGTCAAGGCTCACTGCAAAGCCTGCTGGGAGATTTCAATGGGGATCCGAATGATGATCTGAGAAGCCGTTTTGGTTCGCTGCTGACACCACCGGTCAGTTTCGAGCGGCTCTACAGCGAGTTTGGTGAAAGCTGGCGGGTAGACAATACCGGCAACTCCTTGTTTGAGACAAGTCCAGCTGAGAGTAGTTCTCCCGCCCGTTTTCTGAGTGCTAGCACCCTCACTCGCAGCCAAAGGCAGGCAGCCGAACAGATCTGTCGGAATGCAGGGGTAGCAGGCTCTCTCCTCAGGGATTGCATCCTCGATGTTGCTCTGTTGGGAGATGCCCAGGTGGCCCAGTCCTACACCGGTTTGGGATCCCTGGATTTAGAAACTCGCTTGGATCTCTTGAGCAATATTGCCACCGGTTTGGGATCCCCAGAAGGCGTAGCCCTCGCCTCAGAAGAAGAGTTTGCAGTAGTAGACAGTGCTTCAGTGGAAGTCAGGAGGAGCTGAGCACAGATGAGCTGAATTTGCAGTGGCCCTTGTGGGTGACCCGTGAGGAGACAGGAGATCTGATTCTCACTGACGGTTCTGGGCGGCTGCTAAGGCTGACTCAGCAAGGGTAGAGCGGGGTGTTTTTCGTGCAACTCACTTTCAGAGCAAAGCCAATCCTAGTGAGTGCTGCAGTGCGGGTGGGCTACCATGAGAGGCTGTAGCTCCTCTTGCAGATCATGACCGATACCTTCCAGGATCCTCAACTGATCTCATCTGCTGCTTCTGGCGAGCCTCAGGTACAGTCTCAACCTTTGCCGCTGCACACCATGTTTCGGATGGGCCTGTTTCAAATGGGCCTGGGCATGATGTCCTTGCTCACCTTGGGGGTGTTGAACCGGGTCATGATCGATGCGGATCTGTTGGCCATTCCGGCAACGGTGGTAGGGGGATCCCTGGCCATGTACCAGTTTGTTTCTCCTGCTCGCGTTTGGTTTGGGCAACTGTCGGATGCCAAGCCGCTGTTTGGCCTGCATCGCACCGGCTATGTCCGGCTAGGGGCGGTGTTGTTTACGATTTGCATCTTTCTGGCAGTACAGGTGGTGTGGGGTCTGGGAGATAGCTTTGCCTCATCAGGATGGTCTTGGGCCACTTACGGCTGGATGGGTCTGACCTCTTTGATGTTTGCCCTCTACGGCCTTTGTGTGAGTGCTTGCTCCACTCCCTTTGCGGCTCTACTGGTGGATGTGTCGGATGAAGACAATCGCTCCAAATTGGTGGGGATTGTCTGGTCGATGCTGATGGTGGGCATTGCCGGTGGGGCGATTGCGTCGGCCTTTCTGCTACGCGGTCTCACCCCTGATAATTTGCGCAGCACGATCAATCAGCTGTTTCTGGTGATCCCGGCGGTGGTGATCCTGCTGGCTTGGGTGGCTACTTGGGGGGTGGAAAAACGCTATTCCCGCTATGGATCCCGTTCCACCTTGGCCGGACGAGAAGATCAGATCACGCTGGGCACTGCGATCAAAGTACTGACGGCCAGCCGCCAAACCCTGATCTTTTTTAGTTTCTTGGCCCTGATGACCATGGGCTTGTTCATTCAGCAGCCGGTGTTGGAACCCTATGGTGGCGATGTATTTGGTATGACTGTGGCCCAAACCACCCAGTTGAATGCCTTCTGGAGCCTGGGCATTTTGGCCGGGATTGTACTGACGGGGTTTTTGATTGTGCCGAAGCTGGGCAAACAAAGGGCGGCGCGCCTCGGCTGTTTGTTGGTGGCGGGATCCTTTTTATTCACCATCTTGTCGGGGTTTACGGGCAATCCGCTGCTGCTGCAACTGTGTATGATTCTGTTTGGGCTGGCTTCCGGGATCACCACCAATGGCGCCATCAGCCTGATGCTGGATTTGACGGCAGCCGAAACAGCGGGGACTTTTATCGGCGCTTGGGGCCTCTCACAGGCGATGTCGCAGGCTCTTTCCACTCTGATTGGGGGTACTTTGCTGGATGTGGGGCGGATGCTCTTCCCCGGCTCGCCGGTGCTAACCTATGCCACTG
>JAUQVI010000050.1:0-15565 GCA_039794885.1 Thermostichus sp. DG02_5_bins_236 | reverse complement strand
ATAATTAGATCGCATTTTTACCCATATTAAAGGAAATACACCTTTGTTGCTGGCATTGCTCCAGAGACCTAAGGTATTGAGCCGATTTTTAACCCTCTCAAACAAAAGTGGTCAGATTATTTCATCTGGCAAGGTGGAGGAGTCGTTATTGAGGAGATCACACCTATTGGTTGTGCAACTTGCCTTCAGCTTGCTCTCAATGATACTCGGTCTCCAGAGAATGATTCTGTCCGTGGAACAAGCCGACCATGGATATAAACTGGGGTGCATCCTCAAGTGGATGATCCGTGGCAAGCTTGATGTATTGTGGTTGCCAGCTAGCTTACTCATCGTTGGAGCAGATTGTTGAGAGCTGCCTGCGCTGAGATTGAACTACCGTACTTTGCCTACTTAATTCAAGAAAAGCCTTGTCTCTGCTTCCTCCTCGTCATCACGCTCAACCTCCCCTAGACTTTATCCCGCCCGCCTACAGCCCTTGGCTACTGCAGGGGGTACAGAGGTTGCTGCCTTTGTTGCTGCGGGTACGGGTGAGGCGATGGTTACCTTCCGGCATTGCCCAAGTGGAAGCCACAGGAGCAGAAACTCTAGCCGAGTTGTATCACCAATTTCAGAGGGGCAGAATCCGGCTGATTTTGGCCTTTCGCCATGTGGAGGTGGATGATCCGTTGACGGGGTTATATTTTCTCTCCCGTTTAGTGCCTCAAGTTGCACATCGCCAAGGGATCCCCCTCCAACTCCCCCTTCACGTCCACTTTCTCTACGACCGGGGCATGCCTCTTTGGGGTGGCAAGTGGCTGGGTTGGTTGCTCTCCCGCTTGGGAGGGATCCCAGTCCATCGAGGGCGACGGTTGGATCGAGCAGCCTTGAGTGCGGCGCGGCAGTTCATCGCCGAAGGGCAGTTTCCCTTTGTAGTCGCTCCAGAAGGAGCTACCAACGGCCGTAGCGAGTTGCTCAACCCCCTCGAACCGGGAACCGCTCAGCTGTGCTTTTGGTGTGCCGAAGATCTGGCCAAAGCAGGCCGCTCGGAATCAGTGATCATCCTGCCAATTGGCATCCGCTACCACTACACCCATCCCTCTTGGCCCAGGTTGGAGCGTCTTTTGCAACATCTGGAGAAGATCAGTGGACTCACAATATCGTCTGTGGATCCCAGCGCCGCCAAGAATCGCAATAGACACTACACCCAGCGCATCTGTCGCCTTGGCCATCAGGTACTGACCCAAATGGAAGCGTTTTATACTCAGGTACGCCATCAACCCCTAGCCCAAACTTATGACTTACCCCTCAACACTCGCCTAGAACGAGTTCTCCAGCAAGCTTTGATGACGGCAGAACAGCATTTTGGCCTACCCTCGCAAGGAGATGTGAATGGCCGTTGCCGCCGTATCGAAGAAGCCGCCTGGACACAGATTTACCGAGAAGAACTACGGGATCCCCGCTCTTTATCAGCCCTAAACCGGGGTTTACTCGACTGGAACGCCCAGCAAGCCTCCCTGTATATGCAACATATGCGTCTAGTGGAGAGTTGTGTAGGCCTGCGGGAAGAATATCTGCTGGAAAAACCTTCGTTTGAACGGTTGGCAGAAACTGCCCTAATTGTGTTTGATGTGCTGGCTCGTCTCAAAGGAGAAGCCTATCCCGCCCGACCCCGTTTGGGCTGGCGGGGAGTTCGTTTTGCGGTCGGGGATCCCATTTCGGTAACCGAGCGGTGGGCAGCCTATCATGCTGCTCCGCACCGTGCGGAGCGCCATCAAAAAGGGCGGCAAGAAGCTAAGCAAGCCGTGGCTCAGCTCACAGAGGATCTGCGACTGGCCTTAGAACAGTTGATGAACAGTTGATCAAGTAGCGGCTAAATCTTCTCCCCAAAGTTACAGGTTTACAGGTAAAAACCTGATGCACCCTTCAGAAATAAAGTGGTGCCCGCATCAATTGGCCGAGTTGAGAAAAGACCCTTGAACACTTCACCTAGGATGGGTCTCCTTCAGAACAGGAACAGGAGGTTGGGGGATGCTGCGCTGAATCACAAGGCGCCCTAACCGCAAAGCCTCCAAAAGGTGATCGATCAAATCCAGTTCGTACAGGCTCAGAGGCTCATTTTCCGCCAGGTGCAACAGCTGGCTCATTTGGTCGCTGGAGAGGATCCCCTGCTGGAGTGTCTGCTTCACTATCAGTTCAACGGACATCAGGGATCCCCTTGGCGAAAGATACTGGTGACTATTCACAATTGATTCAGTTGTGCAAACAGGCTAGGTATTGCTTACAGAGCGGTTTACTAGTCTGCCATCTTCCATTAAGAGAATCCTGTCGGCAATATCAAGAATGCGGTTGTCATGGGTAACCAACAAAATGGTGCAACCTTGTTCTTGGGCCAACCGTTGCATGATCTCTACCACATCCCGTCCAGATTGTTTATCCAAAGCAGCCGTCGGCTCGTCCGCCAACACAATTTTGGGATGACTCACTAGAGCACGGGCAATGGCAACCCTTTGTTTTTGTCCCCCAGAGAGACTATCGGGGTAGTAGTCGATACGGGATCCCAATCCCACGACACTTAACATTTCTACAGCACGGGCATCGGGATCTTGATCCAGCCAAGTATCGTGTAGCTCTAGTGACATCCGCACATTTTGTCGAGCCGTGAGAAAGCGCATCAGGTTATGAGCCTGAAAAATATAGCCAATTTGCCGCCGCACCTCTACCAGTTGCTGTTCTTGAGCCTCACGGATTTCTTGCCCCAAGATCTTCAGACTACCCTCGTGAGCGGAGCGCAATCCTCCCAATAAGGTAAGCAAAGTTGTTTTCCCAGAGCCAGAAGGCCCCGTTAAGATCACAATTTCTCCCTGTTGGATCTCCAGACTAATATCAAAGAGAATCTGCTTGCGCAGTTGTCCAGCACCAAAAAAATGATTCAGATTTTGGATGGCAATGACCGGCTCAGTACCATTGAGTTTTGACTCGCACTCAACCAAAATTTCTGTAGACATTGAACTCTCCCATCAAAAGAATCCTACATCAAGAGTTAAGAATTTGAAAATTTGAGATTTTTTACTCGATTAGGTCAGGTCGGGATCCCTGTTTGCATTAGCCAGTAAGGAGGTCCCTGTTTTCCTATAGGCTGACAATCGATCACCTCAAATCCCTGCCGACGATAAAAACTTACTGCTAACTCTGTAGAGGTTTCCAAATGGCAAGGGATCCCTGTCTTTTCGGATAGTTCCAGAATAGGTTGCAACAGCTTTTTGCCAATGCCTTGTCGCTGACACCGAGGGCTAACCCCTAACAACTGTAATGACCAGACCGGTTGCGCAGGCAGCCGCGAGAGGCTAAAAAACTCCAGCCATCGTCTACACACACCCAGAGGTACGGATCCCAATAGACGATATATCCCCGACTGAATCCAGCCTAACCAATCCTCCAAATCAGCTCCAGGAGGTAACCAAGCCGCTACTCCAGCCAAGGTTTCATCTTCACGAAAAGCACTAAAAACGAATTGATGCGATTGACAGTAGTTGAGGATTGTTTCAAAGACTATCGCCTGAATCTTGTGTCGATTCTGTTCAGGGGTGAGATAAGCCAGCACTGGGTCTTGAGCAAAAGCTGCCACCAGTACTTCAAGGGCTTCTGCTTTACGAGTGTCATTCAATAATTGCAGAGAAATTGTATTCATGGTTTAACTCCGATTTTGGAACATAGATCTCGAATAGATCTTAAATGTCTCATTAACTAAAATACATTTGCCGGATCTGCCGAGCGTAATTTCTGCATGACAATTTCACCTAACAGGCTACACATAATAAGGGTCATAATCAACACTGTAATCGCTCGATCTACCTTCATCACGATGGACAAAAGATGGCAGTATAAGTAATGCAGTACAAACCCCATTCAGAGCAAAATGCCAGGCATAAATCCCAAGACTACTAGCAAAAGTGATTCCTGAAATAGAGTCTGAAGTAAGTAGCAATTGGTATAGCCCATAGCCTTGAGAGTGGCATATTCTGGTAAATGATCCAATACATCCGAATGAAGAATTTGATAAACAATCGCAATGCCTACTAAAAACCCTACCGCCGTTCCCATCCCGAAAATAAATCCGATCCCCTGATTACCCCAATACTCCACTTCTAACTGTCCAAACTGCTCGAGTGTTAAAACCCTTACTCCGTCACCGAGTGTATTCTGCAAACGAATCTGTACCTCCTGAACATCAGCTCCAGGTAACACATCCATTAGTCCCACCATAATTTGATCTGGGGAGTATCCTGGAAAGAGTTGCAAAAAAGTAGAATCACTGGTGATCAAATTTCCATCTGCCCCAAACGAAGCTCCCAAGCTGAACAATCCTCTCACCTCTAGTCGTTTGCCCTCAACTTGTATAGACAGAGGATTTTGTTCCTGCAAGAGGGTGGGAAGAGGCCCATATTCCGGGCGGGAGGCACGATCGAAGAAAATAGTGTTCAGCAACTTGAGATCCTGTAAATCTCCATCTAAATCCTCAATCTGCATTGCCGGATCTGTGGGATCCAACCCCCAAGCAAGAATGCCCCGACTGGTCAAGTTCTCAGGATTACGCCATTGGACGCTATTGACATATAAGGAGCGAACTGCCGTAACCTCTGGATCCGCCAGGGTTTGATAGATCCGTTCTCTTGGGAAGGTTTTGACATAAAATAAACTTTCAAATTGTGGGTTGACCACAACCAAATCCCCCTGCAAACTCTGGTGAGGTCGAGCTGCACTATCGAACAAAGCATCCAGCAAACCCATTTGCACAAACATCAGCATGTCGGCAAATGCTATCCCCGACAATGCCACAGCCATACGGGTTTTCTGTCGTGTCAGCTGCATCCAGGCTAAAGGGGTTTTCTTAAGGCTTCTGGCTAGTCTTCTCAACATTGCTCCGTCTCCTTAGCATCCGACAAGTTAACGTTCTGTTTTCCCTGAGCTAACTTAGAGTTTCTCCAGACTTCTTTGATGGCCTGCCACTGTTCTCCAAACGAGATCCTTTCTGCCAGATAGCCCAACGAAATGATTACTGACAAATACACTAATACTTCGCCCACATAAGGATCATAAACACCCCACTGCTCTACTTCGCTAATCAATTCCAGGTAGCGTTGTTGAACATGGGCGATCATCCCTGGTAGCCAAATCTGTAACAAAGCAAGCCAGCATCCTGACATCGATTAAGCCTCCTATCCAGTTGCAAATGTCCTTTTCATACCCATAAAAAAGTGTGGCAATGCCAGTAATACACCCAAGTAGACGGCACAAAGGGGTACTAAGAGTCCACCTCAATTTGTGCTTGTACCTGCATATGCGTTAGACCTGCTACCCGTTGACTGGATGATGCATCCAAGGCAATTCGCACCTCGATCACCCCCCGATCCAGGTTTTCCCCCGGTTGATTGGCATACACACTTTGCCTTTGCACCTGCCGACCCATAGAAATTACCTTTCCTAGCAAGGGATCCCCTAAATTAGCACCGCTGATCTGCGCCTTTTGCCCAACCTGCACCCGGCTAATGATAGACCTCCGCCACCACTACCATCTGTTCCGTTTGCCCCAGCTCCAGGATCCCGTTTTCGGATATTTTTTCTCCCGAACGGGTGTGAATTTTCAGGATTTCTCCCTCTTGTGGAGCACGAATCACTGCCAATTCCAACTCTGTCTCCGCTCGCTGTACAGCTGCTAAGGCCCGCTCTACTTCGGCTTGCGCCAGTTGCACATCCACAAATCGCACTTCGGCAATTTGTGCTAGGGTAGCCCGCGCTTGCGCCAGGTCTTCTTGAATGGTGGTTTGTAGGCGAACTTGTTGGGCTTCGGCCTCTTGCAATTGTTGCTGGTGAGTTTCGAGATCGAGACGCTTGCTCTCCAGCAACGCCACTGAAATAGCTCCCTCTCCTGCCAACAGCCGGTACCGCTGATATTCCGCTGTTGCATAGCGGACTTCTGCCTGAAAACGGCGAAGGGTGGCCGCTTGAGCTTGCTGTTGGGTTTGCCCATCCGCTTCAATTCGACGAATGGTAGCTTCTTGAGCTGCAATCGCACTGGGGGAGGATCCCGCCAGTACCCTAGCCAACTGCGCCCGGGCTACCTGTACCTCCTGCCGAGCTTGTTCCACCGCCACTCGTGACCGTTCATGATTTTCCAATCGGGCGATCACCTGACCAGCCTGAACTGAGTCCCCCTCTGACACCCAAACTTGACTCACTCGCTCCCCCTCCGGCCCCGCCACTCGGATTACCTGGGATCCCGGCTCGATTCGCCCCAAAGCACTCACCCGTTGTACGGGCACAGAAGTTGCGACTGCCACCCCAGTTGTATTTTCTGTTACCGAATGTTCGTTATAGAAAGAGCCAGAGTAAAGCATACCCAAGCTCAGGGGGACTCCACCGACTACCGACCACCCCAACAAACGAGGCCACAACCGCCAAGATATTCTTTGCCCAAAAGTTTGTTTAGATGCCATCGGATCCCTCCCTGTGATACGTCTGGATGTAGGCACGCAACATTTTCCCTAACAATTGACTCTGCTTCCTCCAAGAGGTCTGTTCGGGGCAAAACAGGCGATTTATTGTTATCCCCTCAATCAAGTTATCGATAAAGTTCATCAGATCGGGATCCGCAATCCCTAGGTATTGATGACAAAGTTGCCGATAACCCTCCTCAATATCGTTGATAATTTGGCTGGCTTCTAGCAACTCCTTTGAATTGTGCTGCTCTTGATAAAAGCTGATACTAACCAAAATCTGCTTGACAAACGTTCCCTCCCGTTGCTCGATCCAATCAAAAACAGCCGCAATCCGCTCCTCCAAGCGGTTCCCACTGTTAGTCAATACGAGCTCCGCCTCCCGAAAGTCTTGTTGAGCCAGTTCTTCCATCAGCTTCAAGAACAAATCCTCTTTGCTCTGAAAGTAGTGGTAGAGCGTACCCGTCGAGACCCCCAACTCTTGAGCCAACTGCCGCATCGTCAGGGATCCATAGCCCCGCTTCGCAAACAGGTCAAAAGCCTTGAGCAACAGTTCTTTGCGGTACTGGTCATGGTCAACGATCTTGGGCATGTCTTGGATAAGATTAAATAACGAACGTTCGATAATCTTATTTTATGCTGAACGAGCGTTATGTCAAGAGGGGCATCGCCAATCCTGTAGGAGCAGAATCGGTTGGCCAACGGCTGGTCACTGTTTTTAGTCGTGTATAGAATCGGACTCCCTCAGGCCCATGCACATGCAGGGATCCCAATAACGAATCTTTCCAGCCACCAAAACTGTGGAAAGCCATCGGTACCGGAATCGGCACATTGATCCCAACCATACCCACTTGAATGTGATGGGTAAATCGACGGGCAGCTTCACCACTGCGGGTAAAGATAGCTACGCCATTGCCAAATTGATGAGTATTGATTAGATGAATCGCACTATCCAAATCTGGCACCCGTACCACACACAAAACTGGCCCAAAAATCTCCTCCTGATAAATGCGCATAGCAGGAGTGACTTCATCGAAAAGGCACGCTCCCAAGAAGAATCCCTTTTCATGCCCTGGAACTCGGATATCCCGCCCATCTATCCGTAATTTTGCTCCTTCTTCCTCCCCAATTTTGATGTAATTCAATACTCTTTCTCGGTGGGCTGCCGTCACCAAAGGCCCCATCTCTACATTCGGGTCAGTACCTGGGCCTATCTTCAGGGCTTGAATCTCTGGAATCAACTTTTCCAAGAGGGGTTCAGCAATGGATCCCACCACCACTGCTACCGAAATAGCCATGCAGCGCTCCCCGGCAGAACCATAAGCGGCACTGATCAACCCCTTAACCGCCATCTCCAAATCTGCATCCGGCAGGATAACCAGATGATTTTTAGCCCCACCTAGAGCCTGTACCCGTTTGCCATAGGCCGAGGCGGTGCTGTAAACATGACGTGCTACGGGAGTAGAGCCGACAAAGCTGATGCCTTGTACTTGGGGGTGAGTCAACAACGTATCCACTGCTTCTTTATCGCCATTCACCACATTGAACACCCCATCCGGTAAGCCCGACTGTTGCAACAACTCCGCCAAAAACAAAGCTGCTGAGGGATCCTTTTCCGAAGGCTTCAGCACAAACGTATTGCCACAGGCCAGCGCTACCGGAAACATCCACATCGGTACCATCGCCGGAAAGTTAAAGGGCGTGATCCCTGCACAAACCCCCAGCGGCTGTCGTAGAGAGTAACAATCTACCCCTGTGCCCACCTGTTCAGAAAATTCCCCCTTCAACAAATGGGGGATCCCACAGGCAAATTCCACCACCTCCAGTCCTCGCTGGGTAGCGGCCCATGCGTCTGCAAGAGTTTTGCCATGCTCTGAAGTAATGCACTCAGCTAAAGCATCTAAGTTTTCTTCCAGCAAGGTTTTGAAGCGAAACAGCACCCTGGCCCGTCGCTGCGCAGGGATCCCTGCCCAATCGGGAAAAGCTGCCGCTGCCACCTCAATAGCCTTCCTAGTCTCAGCTTCAGAGGCGAAGGGCACCTGTGCCATCACCTCTCCTGTGGCGGGATCAAACACATCCCCATAACGCCCACTCTGACCAATCACAGGTTGACCCGCGATGAAATGATGCAAAAGCTTGGCCATTTAATCCTCAAGGGAAGCGCTTCTCTCAGCATTCTGCCAGGGATTTGACATAGACTCTACTGCCAGTCAAGAAGTTTTTCGATATATGTAACCAAAGCCGGAAGATCCCGTTTCACGATATCCCAAACAATCCTGATTTTCTTGTGCTGAAATCCTTGGGCTTTTTTTGGGCTTGTCGCTGCTCAAATTGACGGCTAATATACCTTCAACTTGGTCTCGACTCAAGCCCTCACTCTGGCTAACTTGCTCGATAGTGACTTGCTTGACTTACTGATCTTGACTTGCGGATAAATATAGGTTTTGTAGCGCTCTGTATAGGAACGCTCCCAGTCCACGAGTGAGAGGACTTCAGTGGAGTAGTGCTGACAGTGAGAGCAATAAAATTGGCGGCGAGGCACTTGCAGGTATACCCAAACAGGGATAAGTCTCGTACAAGAATAGGACGATTTTGGTAAATTTTGGCAATGGTCTGTCCACAATGAGGACAAATCATCTCGTCTCCACAAACTCTTGAATTTGAACTCCAGAAAGACCCAATAACCTATCAAGAGACACCATCACTCGTTGCAAAACTCAGTATCTTATGATACAACAGACACCAAAATGTCAGGAGAGCCGCATCGCATCCTGATCGCAGAAAGATCGGAGGAACTTGTGCCCAAGGCGACTTCACCATGGTCTCAGGCTTGCATACTGGGTAAGTGTTGTTGTCTGACTTGCCAACTGTGATTTCTAGTGCTTCCACCCTCCGGGATCCCGATTGGGATGTGGAACTGAGGGGCCTCTACAAGCGGTTTGGTGATTTTGTTGCCTTGGATGGTATTGATTTGCAGATTCGGCGGGGGGAGTTTTTCGGTTTGCTGGGGCCTTCCGGGTGTGGCAAGACAACCCTGCTGCGCATTCTGGCGGGGTTGGAAATGGCCGATGCCGGAACGGTGCTCATCCGAGGTCGGCAAGTGGGGCATCTGCCCGCCCATAAGCGCAACGTCAATACTGTCTTCCAGAGTTATGCCCTTTTTCCCTTCATGACTGTGGCGGAGAATGTAGGGTTTGGCTTGCGTATGCGGGGAGTGCAGGGAGAGACCCTGCGCAAGAAAGTGATGGCAGCCCTGGAATTGGTGGAGATCGGCGCTTTTGCCGGGCGTAAACCCCATGAGTTGTCCGGTGGGCAGCAGCAGCGGGTGGCTTTGGCGCGGGCTTTGGTGAATGAGCCGGAGGTGCTGTTGTTGGATGAGCCACTGTCGGCTTTGGATGCCAAGTTGCGCAAGCAGTTGCAGGTGCAGCTGTGTGAATTGCAGCGACGCTTGGGGATGACGTTTATTTTTGTTACCCATGACCAGGAAGAGGCTTTGGTCACCAGCGACCGGGTAGCGGTGATGCGGGCGGGACGCATCGAACAAATGGGCTTGATCGATGAGGTCTACGAACGTCCGGCAACGGCCTTTGTGGCAGAGTTTCTCGGGGCGAGCAACCTGTTACAGGGCATCGCCTGTGGCACCGACTGTGTGGACACCCCCCTGGGCCTGTTGAAGGTACTCGGGATCCCGGCCAGTCATGAACTGGTGCATCTGGCGATTCGACCCGAAAAAATTCAGTTGTCGCGTACAGGCTGGGATCTGCTGCCCAATCAAGTGCCGGTGCGGGTGGAGAACCTGATCTATACCGGAGCGGAGAACCAGTACCTATTGCGGGTTGCCCAGGGGCAGCACCTCAAGGTCACTGCTTTGAATACCGACAATGAAGATTTTGGCTTTGAAATCGGCGAATCTCTGATGGCCCATCTGCCCCCGAAAAGCCTCATCCGCTTGCAACCTGCCCCTCCGTCGCCTAGCCCTATGGAGGATCCCTAAATGCTCGAGGCTGAATCTCCTGTTACTGAAAAAACGGCTCCAACTGAACCTTCAGGGAATCCCGGCCCTGGGTTGCAAAGGTCACAAAGAGCGATCAGTCCCAGAGGGGGGTGGGATCGGCGGCAGATCCGATTTGGGGAAATGCTCACTCCTCTAGGAGAACTGGGGCGCAGCCTGATTTTTGCTGGGCCAGGAGTGCTGTGGGTGATGTTTTTTTTGGTGCTGCCGGGGTTGTTGCTGGTGGTGTATAGCTTCCTCAGTCGGGGGGATTTTGGCCAGATTCAACTGCCCCTGACTTTGGAAAATTATGTGCGTATTCTCGGCTATGGCCCCTTGGGTTGGACCCCGATCTACTGGCAGATTTTGGGACGCAGCCTGCTGGTGGCAGCGGTAACGACCCTCTTTTGTGTGCTGTTGGCTTACCCGCTGGCTTTTTTTATTGCCGCTCATCCACCCCGGCAACGGGATCTGCTGCTGACCTTGGTGGTGGTGCCCTTCTGGACTAATCTGGTGATTCGCACTTACGCTTGGATGTTGGTGTTGGGGCCGGAGGGATGGCCAGCTCGCTTGGCTGCCTGGATAGGCTGGATCCCTCCCCAAACCGCGCTTTATCCCAGTTGGCTAGCGGTTTATCTGGGCATGGTCTACACGTTTTTGCCCTACATGGTCTTGCCCCTCTACACGGCGGTAGAGCGCATCGATTGGCGACTGGCGGAAGCAGCACGGGATCTCTATGCCAATGGTTGGCAGGTGTTTCTGCGGGTGCTCTTTCCTCAGACGTTGCCGGGGTTAGCTTCGGGGCTGATTTTGGTCGGGATCCCTGCATTTGGCATGTTCGTGGTGCCGGATTTGCTGGGGGGTAGCAAAACCCTGCTCATCGGCAATGTGATTCAGTTGCAGTTTGGCTCTAGCCTCGACTATCCCTTTGGGGCAGCCCTGAGCTTTTTGGTTACCGGCCTGACGCTGGGGCTGATCTATGCCTACAGCCGCTATGTCGGTACAGGGAGCCTAGAAGATTTAGTTTGAAGATGAACCGTGGGCTTTGATCAGGGCCGCCAATTGTTTGCGCATCAGGATCCCAGGCTTATCGGTGAGCATATGCTGCTCGGCGCTGCTGCCGTTAGCGTTGCGGAGCAACAGGGTGAGGGGGACATCGGGATCCGTTGTTTCCAAGATGGCTTTGTCTTCTAGGGTAACGGCGCGGTCGAAACGGATGACCTCTGCGGCTGGGGTCTCAGCTTCAGTATCATTGCGCAGACAAAACTGCACCACTTGAGAGGCGCGGTCGTTGATCGGAGTGGGGGTATTGACGATGACATGGCTGCGACCATTCGGATAACGGATATGGATGTGGTTAGTGAAGGGCAAATGCCAGACCAAGGTGGTGGTGCGCTCGGTTTTGGAGGAGCTAATGCCCAGGTTGTGTTGCTGCAGTTCCGGGTTGGTGACACCGATCACCGTGTGGTTGCGGATGCCGTAGTCCAGTTCCTCAAGCTCAAAATGGCTGGGCACTAAGTCTTCCATGCTGCCAAAGGTGTTTTGATGCACAAAGCTGATGTGGGCAGCATCGAACTCATTTTCACAGATGCGCAAGCCCGCACATTCCCAGCGTTCATAAAACTCATGGATGAGGCGGTAACGGGGATCCTCTGCTTCCGGGATGACCGGAATCCCGCGCAGGGGTTGGGGATGCAAGCACACCCAGGCGTAGCCATAGCGGACCTGGCAGGAAAAGGCCGGGATCCGGTACGAACAGGGAATAGCGGCTTGATCCGCCAGTTGGGGCACCCTAACACAAGCACCACTGCCATCGAATTCCCAACCATGGTAAGGGCAGCGGATGCGACCCTCACGCAGGGTTCCCTTCGACAGTTGGGCGGAACGGTGACAACAGCGATCCGCCGCTGCTTGTGGTTGCCCGCCTTCATCCAGCCAGAGCACGATCTTTTCCCCCAACAATTCAAAAGGCTGCGGGGAGCCCTCCTGCAGCAAGCTCAAGGGCATCACCGGATACCAAAAACGCCGGAACACAGGGTGCTGAGTCACCAACATGAGCAGACCATTGTCGTTTGAACCAATCAGATCCTATGTATCAAATTCGTGAACTAAGTTTGGTAGCTCGCGCCACAATTCCTCTGGCTGGGCCTAACCTTGAGGAGGATGGCGGTGGATTTCGTTGAACAAAAGCAACAGAAGCGGTGGAGGATGGGATCCAAGCTCAGGCTACTGGAGAAGTCGCAGTAACATGAGATAGGAAAGCAAAGAGGGCTGAATCTGTGCAAGGGAAGCCGTCTAGGCCAGTTTGCTTTCCATCAACGCTTAAGTGACAGCAACTCAAGTTAAAAAATCATTTGGTTTTTGAGGGATCCCTTGACCCAAACACTCTCCCCCTCATCTGCTGTGCAATCCACAGCCTCTGCTTCCCAAGGGCAAACCTGGGATGCGATTGTCATCGGCTCCGGAATTGGGGGTTTGGTAACCGCCAGCCAGCTGGCCGCCAAGGGATACAGCGTGTTGGTGCTGGAAAAATATCTCATCCCCGGCGGTAGTGCCGGCTATTTTGAGCGTCCGGACCCCAATGGCAGAGGGATCTATCGCTTTGATGTGGGGGCTTCTATGATCTTTGGCCTGGGCAGCAAGGGCACCACCAACCTGCTTACCCGTGCGCTGGCGGCAGTGGGGGAACGGATCGATGCCATCCCGGATCCGGTGCAGATTGCCTATCATCTGCCCAACGGCCTTAACCCTCGCGTACACCGAGATTACGAGCATTTTTTGCAGGAGTTGTCAGCCTATTTCCCCTCGGAGGCCACCGGGATCCGCCGCTTTTACGATGTCATGTGGGGGATTTTCGACAGTCTGAACGCGATGGAGCTGCTCTCATTAGAAGAGTTTGGCTACCTGTGGCGGTCTTTTGTGGGTAATCCCCTGGGCTGCTTGACCTTAGCGCGGTATTTGCCGGTGAATGTCGGTCAGGTGGCGCGGCGCTACCTGCGGGATCCCCATTTGCTCCGTTTTATCGATATGGAGTGCTACTGTTGGTCGGTGGTACCGGCAGCTCGCACCCCGATGATCAATGCTGGCATGGTCTTTTGCGACCGACACTACGGCGGCATCAACTATCCGAAGGGAGGGGTAGGGCAAATCGCCCAAAAGTTGGTACAGGGGCTAGAAGCGCATGGCGGACAGATCCGCTACAAAGCTCGAGTACGGCAGATTCTGCAAGAACGGGGACGGGCGATTGGGGTAGAGCTAACCACTGGCGAGAAACTCTTGGCCCGTAAGGTCATTTCCAATGCCACCCGCTGGGATACTTTTGAACACCTGTGGCCAGGATCCCTGCCGCAAGCAGAACAACGCTGGCAACAGCGCTACCAACAATCCCCTAGCTTTTTAAGTTTGCATTTGGGGGTACGGTCAGAAGGCCTTTCCGGCGAGCGGGATTGTCACCACATTCTGCTGGAAGACTGGGAGCAAATGGAAACGGAACAGGGCACCATCTTTGTCTCGATTCCCACCCTGTTGGATCCTGACCTAGCCCCTCCGGGCCGACATATTATCCATGCCTTTACGCCCAGTTGGATGCACACTTGGCAAGGGTTGAGCCCTGGGGAGTACCAGCAGCGCAAGCAGCAGGCCGCCGACCGTTTAATCCAGCGCCTAAAACAACTCTGGCCCCAGTTGGGATCCCATATTGAGCTTAGGGAAGTGGGCACTCCCCGCAGCCACCGCCGCTTTTTGGGCCGCGTCAACGGCACCTATGGCCCGATTCCCAGTCGGGCTCCCTGGGGATTGTTGGGAATGCCCTTTAATCGTACCTCGATCCCCGATTTGTACTGTGTAGGCGATAGCACCTTCCCTGGACAGGGACTGAATGCGGTGGCCTTCTCCGGCTTTGCCTGTGCCCATCGAGTGGCTGTGGATTTGGGATAATAGGAGGAAGGAACTCTGCACCCAGCTGCCAGTGTAAAGAGATAAGTGAAAGAGATAGAAGAAAAGCTTCTGCAAGGGATCCAAGCTCAACAAGCTGGAGAACTCCGGCATGCAGAGGCGATATACCTAGAGATTTTGGCCCAATTTCCTGAGCAGGCGGATGCCCTCCATCTGCTGGGAACGGTGGCTCAGGCATTAGGTGAACTGGAGCTAGCAGCTTCATTGATTGAATCGGCAATTGAGCAAAACCCTCAGGTTGCGCTCTACCGCCACAATTTAGGTGTTGTTTATGAGTCTCTAGGTCAACTTGAGAATGCTTTGTCTTGCTATCAAGAAGCTCTAAAACTCAATCCAAATGCCTCTACATCCGCTTCTCAAGCCAGTAAGATCCTCGTGAATTGGCGACGAGGTGCAGAAGCTATTCCTCTTCTCCATTCTTTGTTAGAGCATGATGCTGAGCACTCTGGGATCCCTTTGGCGGAGTTGCATCTCTATCTAGCGATTGCCTACCGGGATCAAGGTGAACATTCTGTTGCCCTAAATCATCTTGAACAAGCCCTGATTTTGGATCCTGCCCTAGAACAAGCCAGATGGTTTTATCATCTCTATCTGCCCGCTGTTTATCAGGATGAACAAGAACTTGAGAGCTTTCGTTCTCGATTTATTAAACATTTGGATATTTTGATTCAGGAGACTAATCTAGAGACTCAAGAGCAACGGAAAATTGCCTTGTCAGCTTCTGGTTTGGGAACCAATCATCATCTACAGTACCAAGGTTTCAATGATATCGAGCTGCAGAATAGATATGCCAGCTTTGTTCAGAGAATTGTTACAGTTTGTTATCCAGAATGGAGTTGTCCTGTTATTTCGTATGCTCGTCAAAAAAGAGATCCGATTCGGGTAGGTTTCCTTTCAGACTCCATGCGAGCATGTTCCTACAGTCGCCTATCACTGGGCTGGCTTAAATATCTGAATACTAGCCAGATTGATTCAGACAGACAATTTAAGATCTTTGCATACCATGTGGATCCTAAAACTGATTTTATGACAGATCTGTATCGTCAACATGCTGATACTTTTCGTCATATTCCAACTGGCCTTGAGGCAGTAGTAACACAGGTTTTGCAAGATCAGTTGGATATTCTGGTGTATTTGGAGATTGGCC
>JAUQVI010000049.1:0-15700 GCA_039794885.1 Thermostichus sp. DG02_5_bins_236 | reverse complement strand
ACTTGAGGGGTAGCCCTCCGGTAACCTAGCTCGGTGCCAGGTCCCTACTCCATCTGACTCCCTCCCCACGCCAGGAGAGGGAGTCTTTAACTATTTCCTTCCCAACTGCTTACTGCCCACCAATCTCTTGAACATCTTGGCAATCGTATTGCCATAGATATTTTTGTAATCGCTAGGGTAGTCTTTCAGTCAGTGGTGCCGACCACCTGCTCTCTGGGAACTTTTTCAGGATTTGCTTGCATGGTAAGCTACTCAAGTATTTTGTCCAATTGGCTTTTCCATGCTGCCCTCCTTGCATCAACTGGCGCGCTCTGCCAAGACCGTCTTTGTATACGGCATGGGTGGGGGAGGAGATGTCATTCAGACCATCCCGATCCGCAACTACTTGCGGCATTTGGGGGTGGAGCGGGTGATCATCGGGGGAGTGACCTGCCAGTGGTGGCCGCCCCCAGAATTTGACCCGGAACCTCGAGCTCCGTTCCCCCTTTCGGCTTCGGTTTGGGGGCCTTGTTACTATGCTCTCGAAGAGGTGGCTAACGGACACTGGATGGGATCCCAGGCATTGCAGGTGGATGGGACGGCCCGGGTCGGAAAGCGGATCCCGGCGGAAGCCCAAATGGCGGAGTTGTTTGGGGTGGAAGCGGTGTTGCTCAGCCTGCAGGGCGGTGGGCAAGGGTTTTTGACGGGGTTGGAAGCTGTTATCCAGGCATTCTCTGTGGATCTGGTGGTAGGGGTGGATATTGGCTCCGACAGCATTTATAGCCATACCGATGAGGTGCGACAGCCGCGGACACCTCTTTCAGACTTCATCAGTTTGTCCGGGCTTTACCGCTGTTCTGTGCCGTCAGTCTATGGTCTTTCCGGTTATGGATGCGATGAGGAATTGGCGCTTGAGGATTTGGAGCGTAATGTGGGTCGGGCAATGCGGGCGGGGGGATTCCTCGGCGCTTACGGACTGACTCAAGAGGATGTGGCGGATATGGGACGCGCCTGTAGTGCCATGCCCGATCCGGTGGAAAAGTGGCCGATGGAGGCTGCTAAGGGCAACTTGGGATTACATCGGATGCGGCTGAGTGAACCCTGGGGATCCCTGCTGCGCATTACTCCGTTACAGGCAATGATCCTGTTTTTTGATCCGAAGATTTTGGTGTCAGTCGTGAACCGGATCGCGGCCCAAGTAGGAGAAACCGGATCCCTGGCGGAAGCAGAAGCGACTCTAGCCCAATCTGGGATCCTGCCGGAGAGCTACCTACAGCGGTATATCCAGTTTTTGCGCCCGGAATTGTATGGTGGCTCTGAATCGTGACGGGATGGAGAGAAAAACGGTTGATTTGTTGCTCTGTGACTGTGCTGCGATCCCGATGGATGTCTTGGGGCGAGTTTTAGAGCGAGTGGATATTGCCATCGATGGGGATCGGATCGTGGCGTTGGGGCAGGATCTCCCCTGCGTAGGCCGCCAGACTCTGGACGCAAGGGATCATGTTGCTCTGCCAGGTTTAGTCAATGCCCACATGCACGAGTGCCTGACGCGGGGGCTATGTGAAGATCGAGAGCTTTCCCGTTGGCTGGCAGAAATTTGCTTTCCGCTCGATGCTGCCTATACCCCCGTCGACATAACCGCAGCCGCCGGCATGAACCAACTGGAGATGATCCGATCCGGTACGACCACCTTCATCGACATCTACCGGCACCCGGCTGCTGCTGCTGCCGTCACGATGCAATCGGGGTTACGAGGGATCTTCAGCCCACAGGTGATCGATGAACCAGCGGGGGTGGGAGAAGCTCTGGCAGATACGGAGGCTTTGATCCAAGCCTGGCACGGGCAAGGGTCGGGTCGGGTTCACATTTGGGTGGGGTTACATGCTCCCTATTCTTGTCACCCTCAGAGCTTTGCCCGGGGAGCTGAGCTAGCCGAGAAGTACGCTGTTGGGTTGCATACCCATTTGGCCGAAACTCGTTGGGAGGTGGAAACTCTTCGAGCCCGCTACGGACTGACTCCGGTGCAGTGTTTGGAACAGTGGGGATGCTTGACTTCCAGGACGTTGGCCGCCCACTGTGTGCAGGTGCAACTGGAAGAGATCGACCTACTGCAAGCCAAAGGAGTCCGCATCGCTCATAACCCTAGCTCCAACATGAAACTGGCCTCCGGCATAGCGCCGGTTTTGCAGTGGCTACGGCAAGGGATCCCGGTGGGGTTGGGTACTGACTCTATTTTGAGCAATAACAACCTCGATATGTTCGAGGAAATGCGGCTAGCGGTATTTCTGCAACGGTTGGCCTCGGGTGATGGGGCAGCTCTACCGGCTGAACAGGCTTTGTGGATGGCCACCCGCGGTAGTGCAGTTTGCTTGGGTTTGGAGCAGGAGATTGGCAGCTTGGAGGTGGGTAAAAAAGCTGATGTGATCCTACTGGATTTGCGGGCTCCGCATCTCTGGCCCCGCTTACAGGGATCCCTGAATAACTTAATCGCCCAGGTGGTGTATGCGGCTCACGGTAGCGATGTTTCCACCACGATTTGCGACGGGCGGATCCTGATGCACAATCGGCAGGTGCTCACTCTACCTGAGGAGGAACTACGAGAACAGGTGAAATCCCAGGTTGCGGATCTCTGTCGACGCGCTAGGCTTTGATAAACAGGGAAGACTCAAGAATTTTCTTGGCCTGCAGCAAAGATCTGATCCACTCTCAGGTCGAACTTTGGGGATCCCGATGACACCAAAGGAACCTGGCTTCTGAGCAACCGCATTTGATACTCCCCCTCGACCAGATCACCGAATCACCAATAGTGAGGGCGGGTTGTTTGGGATTGTCGATCAATCGCTTACCCCCCCAACCTTAAATAGTCCACGATCCAATACTCTGGGATCCTGTGATGTAGCTAGAGTCTCTTTGGCTCTTAGGGGGCTTGCACGGGCGGGGGCGGCGGATCGTTGCGCAGGAAGGGCTGTACAGCCACAAACCCTAATCCAAACGACCCAATCACCAAGATGACTGCAGCCGCCATCCAAAGGACTGTGGATCCCTGGGATCCGTGGTGTTGATCCCGCACCCGCTGGTAAACACCTGTGGGATAAGCCTCGGCATAGGGATCGGTACCGCCCATATCCTGCATTAACTCATCCAAGGAAGGAACCTGATAGCCAGCGCGGGGGTAAGGCTCAGCAGGAATATCGTTGCGGGGGCGGGCAGGTGGGGGCACGGTAGCTTCCGGTCGGGAGGGAGTAGGTCGGCGGGGGGGATCAAAGGGGGCAGAAAAGTCGGGGTTAGACGTGTAGGGTTCCGGATAACTGTTCGACGGGAAAGGCGAGGCTCCGTTTCCGATTTGTCGGCGCTTGAGGCGATTCAAAAAGTCGTAGGTGGGAGGAGCTTCTGGAGGATTGGGCTCTGGGGTGTGGTTGGGTTGAAAAGGTTGGGATCCTCCTTCTGAGGCAGCGGCGGATTGTGCGGCCTGCCCAATTTGCTGTAGACGTTTTAGGGTGTGACCTAACTGACCTTGAAATTCCTGGCTGATCCCGGCAATTTCTCCTGACAGTTGCTGATGCAAAGACCGCAGACGCTGGTTTTCTGAGGAAAGCTGGCTCACTTGCTGGCGAGCAGACTCCAACTCTTCGGCAACTTGCTGATACATCTGGAGGGGTACCACCCCTGGCCCAGTTTCCATAGCAGAAGGGGAACGATAGCCATGACGAGGCAAACTGCTGGGGCTGCCATTGCCATTACGTGCGCCTGGGGATCCCCGAAAATCGTACTGCATAGGTGGAATATCGACTCCAATAGATTAGGGGTCTAGGGTGGGTTGTCACAGGGATCCCTGACAGACAAAGCTGTGGGAGCTTCCCAAGGGTAGTGCTGATTAGAGCTAAACCATCATACTTAACGCTAGGACTAGTGTTAAGCAGCGATTGCTACCCCAAGCATACCGCCTAGCTCTACAGATGGGTGGCTTCTTTGAGCAATTTTTTCCACCCACAAGCGCCACTTCCCGATTGCCCCAAGGGATCCCTTGGGGCTTACTGCAACGGTTGCTTTACGAATATCCCCCCACCAAATCAGGGGATCCTTCAGAACCAGGGGATTCCCGCAATAGGCGCTCCAGATCTTCCCGCAGCGGGGGCTCCAACTGCTCCAGCTCATTGACGAAGTCTTTCACCCCTTGGAACTGACGGTAAACAGAGGCAAAGCGGACATAGGCGACTTCACTCAAATTCTGCAGCCGATCCAGCACCATTTCGCCGATGCGCAAAGTTGTAACTTCCTGGGCATCTTCCAATTGCAGTTTTTCTTCGATTTCGTTGACCAGCTCTTCCATCTGCTTAACGCTGACCTGAGTTTTTTGACAGGCCCGCATCACCCCCTGCAGAATCTTGCTGCGATTAAAGCTTTCCCGGGATCCATCTCGTTTGATCACCATAATCGGCACAAATTCGATGCGCTCGTAGGTGGTGAAGCGGTAGCCACAGGACATGCACTCTCGCCGCCGCCGTACACTTTGGCCAGCTTCTGCCGAACGAGACTCCAGAACCCGGATCTCTTGTTTGCTGCAGCGGGGACATTTCATGGCTGGCGATCCTTCACGAACTGACAGGTTGAGGATGGAGAGCGACGGAGGTATTCCGATCTTATCGAACTGCTATGGAGCCGACTCAGAAAGGGAAGGGTAACTGGAAATGGACTGAACGGGATCCTGCTCCCACCAAGCATTGGCTTGAGCTTGGATTTGAGAAATCAGCTCTGGTTTCATCCGCTCCAGATGAGCCAGTACCAATCCCATCCTGCCCAAAGATGCCAAGCGAGGACGATGGCGCAACAGGAAATCCCAATAAAAAGTATTAAAGGGACAGGCCTGTTCGCCCACCTTTTCGCTGTGATTGTAGCGGCAATTGCGACAATAGTCGCTCATCTTGTGGATGTACTGAGCAGAAGCTGCGTAGGGTTTGCTGGCCAACACGCCGCCATCGGCAAAGAGGCCCATACCGATCACGTTCGTCTGCATGACCCAGTCGTAGCTGTCGATAAAAACATCGTGAAACCACGCCTCGACTGCTTGGGGCTGGATACCACTAATAAGGGCAAAATTACTGAGGATCATCAGCCGTTGAATGTGGTGAGCGTAGCCGTGGCGATGGATTTGCTGCAGGGTCTGCTGCAGGCAGTTGAGGTCGGTGTCTGTGGTCCAGAAGAAGCTCGGCAAAGGTCGGGTGTGGTTGAAAAAGTTCTGTTGACTGTACCCCGTGGGCATGAGGTACTCGTAGAGGCCGCGCATGTACTCTCGCCAACCCAGGATTTGCCGGATAAATCCTTCTGCGGAGGCAATCGGGATCCCGCCCTCGGTATAGGCGGCTTCGGCGGCAGTGACAACCTCGTGGGGGGTGAGCAAGCCCAAGTTCAGATAGGGGGAGAGCAGGGAATGATAGAGGAAGTCTTCGCCAGTTTGCATGGCATCTTGCCAGGGGCCGAAGTGGGGCAGTCTTGCCTTGATGAAATGCTCTAGGACTTGTAGGGCTTGGGTGCGAGTCACCGCCCAACCAAACCCTGTCAGAGTTCCGAAATGGTGCCCGTGGCATTGCTTGACCTTCTCCATCACCGCTTGGGTGAGGGCATCGGGGGGGAATTGCGGAGGGGGCGGGTAGTGGATCCCGGCTTTGGGGGGTTTGCGGTTTTCGGTGTCGTAGTTCCAGCGTCCACCCAGGGGTTTGTGGCCGTCCATCAGCACCCGGAAGCGTTTGCGCCCTTCCCGATAAAAGTCTTCCATGAGCAGTCGTTTGCGCTTTGCGGCCCAGTCGATAAACGCCCGGTTTGTCCAGAGAAAGTGGTTATTCTCCACCTGCAAAATCGGGCAGGGAAGTTGGGATCCCAGCTTGTCCACCTCAGCCCGGAACGGGAAATCGGCGGGCTGCATGAGACGAATCTGCTGAAGTTGATGCTGCTGGGTCCAGGCTTGCAGGGGTTCGGCAAAGCCATCAGATTCCACATAGGTGACCGGGTAGCCCTGGTTTTGTAGCCTTTGGGCAAAGTGGCGCATGGCTGACCAAACCAGCACCAATTTTTGCTGATGATAGTTACGACTTCTAGCCCAAGCTTGGGATTCGATTAAGATAACCGGGATCCGCTCCGGCGCTGAAGCAGCTAGAGAGGTCAGAGCTGCCTGTTGGAGGTGTAGCTGATCGCCGAGGATCCAAACGCCAACAGGGTCAGGGGGAGAAGTTGTCATGGGATCCCTTGCAATGCAGTGATTCGAGCCTACCAGATGCGGCTTGCAGCTCTTGAATGCTCTGAAAGTCGCACCGTCATGTAAGTGTTATGGAGCAACCATGCTTGCACCAAGCTGCACTCCCCCCAGAATAAGCGCGGGGTTGCAACAACGGCTGTTCTCTAACCCATTTTGAAAGCCATCTGGTGAAGGTGCTTTGAACCAGCTGGAATAGGAGAGCGGTTGAAAGGGCTGCATCTGCGGTTCGTTGGGCCTTTCCCACTCAGCTGCATTTTTTCAGAAATCATGTGTCTCTTGTATTTTGGTAATGCTGGCTCTGTTGCAAATGAAAGCGAAGAGTATTTTGTACTGACAGATGTAGCTGCCTTTGAAGCTTAAACCAGGTGGCTTATTCAAGAATTAGACAAACTTGCCCAGGTTTTTGATCCTGATAGGCCGAGTTCGATAGAGTTTCACGCATCTGAGATCTTTGCACGGAGGATCTCACCTTGGGATCAGATGTCTTGCGGAGAGGCTCAGAGTGTCATCAAGGCTGTCTTGCAAATCCTTTAGAAAGTCATAATAACGCAAGAGCTTTTGTCTGTGCCGTTCACTAGGCTTCCTATCCTGGAAAAGACCCTGTGGAGTTAGCCTTCGAGGATCTTTATAGTCGATTTGATCTGTATCTTGCCCGTCTCAGACAATCAGGGGATCCTCAATGAGGTTTATTGATACTAGATAAGAGTACTTATGAGACGACTTTACGGAAAATGGCGAGAGACTTTCAACCCTTGGGAACCCAATGGGGAGTGATTCGTAATCTCGCTGACACACCATGTTGATTCTCATACATCACGGTTAGTCCAGCTGGCGGATCAGGTCGCTGACGCTACGTTCAGGCGATATAATGCTCATGATACTCAGTACTTTGATATTTTCGCGTCAAAGTTTGATGCAGGGGCAGGAGTTTTGCATGGATTAGCTCATAAGCAAACAATACATTCAATGTGTATGTGTCCTGTCTGCTTGAGCAGATGAGTTTATCAGTTTGCTCATTTTTCAACTGGTGAAAATACTGTGTCGTATTCTAGCTATCTTAATTGCAGGAAAAGTTAGTAGCAGAGGTGGAGAAGCAAAACTTTGGTGCGATGCCCTGAGATGGAGATATGGAGATGTCGAGCTTAGACTCACACGCTAGCAAGCTCGCTCGTCTGTGTGGGGTTTTGCTGGCCCTGTTGGCCGGGCTATCTGTGATCCTGCTGGTGATTTGGAATCTGACCGATCCGCTCCCTCCGGCTTGGGATGAGGCTCAGCATCTATTGCAGGCCCAAGCTTTTGGATCCCATGTGGGTCGTTTTCGTTGGGATCCCCTCTGGTGGCGGCAGTTTTTGCATTTGAACCAGCGCTACCCGCCATTGACCTATTGGCTGGGGATCCCGTTGGCAGCTTGGCATCCCTTTAGTCGGGCGGATGGGCAGTTGCTCAACCTGTTGGCGCTGGGGATCCTGGCCGGAGTCACGCAGCGAATCGGCTGGCGGGTGTATTCCTCAGTGGGGATCGGTTGGCTAGGGGCAGGGTTGTTGCTCCTGTATCCGGGGATCTCTTCCCTTGCCCATGTGTACATGTTGGAGCTGGTGCTGGTGGTGGTGGTGGCGCTGGCCTTTTGGGCAATGCTGGCTTATTGGCAGGATCCCTCCTGGAAGGGGGCGGTGGGGGTCGGAGCAGCGGTGGCGGCGGTACTCCTGACCAAGTGGACGGGGGTCTTGTTTTTGCTGATCCCTTTGGGGGCGGTGGCGGGGCGAGCTTTGTTAGGGGGGCTAAAGGGGTGGCGTCGAGGGATCCCGTTGGCCCAAGTGGCTTTGGGAATGGCGGTGATGCTGCTGCTCTGCTGGCCTTGGTATGGAGCCAATTGGCTGTTTGTGCTCAGCAACGGCTTCGGCTATACCGACACGGCTCACTACTACGTCACCTGTACAGTGGGATCCTTCTGCTGGTGGACAACCTACCTGGGCTGGCTACCGCAACAGATGAGCCCCTTTTTGTGTGGGTTACCCCTGTTGGTGGTGTGGCCGTGGGGGTGGGATGCCAAGCAGGGGTTGGCAGGGGTATGGAGTGAGGTTCAACAGGGATCCCGGCAGGCAGAGATGGCGCTCCTGTTCACCTACCTCTCCGGGTATGGCCTCTATACGCTGGTGGCCATCAAGGATATTCGTTTTACCTTGCCTCTGTTGCCCTTGTTGGCGGTGCTTTCGGCGGGCGGGATCCAGCGGGCCTGCGGCTGGCTACAGGAGCGCTCGCATACATCACCCTTATGCCAACGGTTGTATCAAGCTTGGCCCTGGCTTGGGCTGGGGTTGGGAACCCTGGCTTTGTGGAGCTTTGGGCAGCCCTTGACGCCGGGGGTTGCTCCCTTGTGGACAGGGATACAGATGCAATGGCAGGGGCAGCACCCTGAACGGGAGTTGACGGATTGGATCGGATCTTTAGTACAGCCCCACTTGACCACCACCCTAGGGGTCATCCCCAACACAGAACTGATTTCCTCAGAAACCCTCACCTATTTGGCCGCTCTGCACCACTGGCCCCTCACCTTCCGGGCAGCCGGACAAACTCCCTGGCCGGAACTAGAGCTCTCGCTGCTGGATGGGTTTATCGATGCCGAAGGGGAGATGGGTATTATCGGCCCTTATGGGGCGGCAAAAGAGCAGATCCGGCAAAGCTTGCAAACCCGCTCCGAGTGGCGTGCTGATCTGCCCGTACATCTACCTGCGGTGGGTCGCCTGCAAACCTACTATCCCCAACGGCCACGAGTCGCGGTTCAAACCGGGCCGGTTGAGGTTGCTGAGGTGAAGTTGGATCAGATCCTGCCAATTCCGGATCTGGGGATCCCCGCCTGGAAATTGCACTGGCGAGGCTCGGCAAGGGATTTGGCGCAAACCCCGATTTGGGCTGACTTAGAAGATGAAGAAGGACAGATTTTGGCTGAGCGAGGCTGGGTTCTGGGGCAGAACCGCTTGCAACTGAATCAGACGGGCAACTGGATTGTAGAAGAGATCTTGGCCTTGCCCCTAGCAGACTTGCCCGAACTGGAGGGAGACACGATTTCTGGGATCGTCCACCTAAATTGGCATCCTCCCCACGGGATCCGACAATCCCTTAGCCTATTCTGGACAGCATCTACAGCATCCTTATCAACTCCTCCTCTAGAGGGATCCCTGCTTTGGGCTGATCCCTTGCTCCTCCTGAGACAGACGGCACTGGCGGCGGCGGCGGGAGATTTGGAGGGGTTATCCCTTTACCTGAATGCCTGGACAACCTTGCAATACCCAACGTTTCTGACGGATCCGGATCGCACCCTGACCCGCAAGTTATTAGAGGGGGCAGCGCAACGGGCCGCCGAGCGAGGGGATTTAGCGCGGCAAATTCAAAGTCGTTACCAACAGGGGCTGATGTTGGTGGCGCTCTTACAACCGGACTCTGCCCAGACTCATTTTCAACAGATTTTGGAGCTGGATCCCGCCGATGACTGGGCACGAGCTTATTTGGCGTTTTTGCGGCTGCTCTTTACTCATGATGTTGAGGGTGGGGCGGGATTACAAGCGGAATTGGGGTATTTGGTGCGACCTTTTTGTCAGAAGGAAGAAAGGGATCCCAGCTTAGCTCAGATTTGCTCCGTTTTTTGATCCAGTATTTTTTGATCCATTAAATCTAAGGGCATTTGATCCACCTGTGAAAGTAGAAAATCAGCAAAGGCTTTGGCCACTACCGAAAGCCGTTTAGAACGTAAATAAACCAAGTACCAGGAGCCATAAATAGGAAACTCCTCTACATCTAAAATTGCCAAATGGTGCTGCCAGCCCCCAAGCGCTAAGACATGCTGAGATAAGACAGAAATGCCCAAACCACCCACAATACCCTGACGAATCGCTTCGCTGCTGCCCAATTCCATGCGAATATTCAGCATTAAATTGTGTTTCTCAAACAGTCGTTGTACTGCCATTCGGGTGCCGGATCCGGGTTCGCGGGCCAAAAAAGGTTCTTGGGCAATACGTTCTAACGGGATCCTTTTCTCTCCCACTAGCGGATGATGAATGGGGGCCATCACCATCAACGGATTTTCCAGAAAAGGACGAGCTACAACATCAAGATCTTCCGGCGGCAAACCCATCACATAAAGATCGTCCATATTGTGGGCAATGCGATCCAAAACCTGCTGACGATTGATCACTTTGAGTGCTACATCAATGCCAGGATATTGCTGGCAAAATGGCCCTAACAAACGTGGAATAAAGTACTTGGCAGTGGTGACGACCCCGATGCTAAGCCTTCCCTGCTTTAATCCCTTTAGATCCGCAAGGGTCATCTCAAATTGATCCAGCTGCTCAAAAATCTTGCCACAGGTTTGGTGTAGGGCTTGCCCAGCCTCAGTCAGGTAGAGCCGCTTGCCCACCTGCTCAAACAGAGGCAGCCCTACTGCCTTACTCAGTTGCTTGATCTGCATAGAGATAGTGGGCTGGGTCAGATAAAGCTCTTCAGCAGCACGGGTAAAGCTGAGATGACGGGCAGCTACCTCAAAGATTTGCAGTTGATGTAGGGTGATGGCCTTCATCAGGAATCAGAGAATGTCTAGTCTTTGTTAATCTAACATAGATTCAAGTCTATACTCTGCTCTGTTTCTCGTGCCTTGATGAGGGAGCTATCTATAGTATATGAAATTATAGTTATATAATTTAGATTGAAAGTCTTGGTATCCCGCATGGCCCAGTCTCAGGATCCCCGGCAGGGAATAGTAGGTCGCGTTACCGCCTATTTCATCAACTCTCAGCTCACGGTGCTGATTATCGTAGCCATTGCTGCGTTTGGCCTGCTGGCGGCGGTACTCACACCCAAAGAAGAAAATCCGCAAATTGTTGTCCCTGTGGCAGATGTAGCTTTGCAGTATCCAGGCGCCAGTGCTGCGGTGGTGGAGAACACCTTGGTCAATCCTGTGGAAGCCAAACTGCGGGAGCTGACGGGTATTGAGCATATTTACTCGGTGGCACAGGCGTCAGGTGGCCTGATCACGGTGCAATATCGTGTAGGCGAAAACTGGGAAGACAGTCTGTTCAAACTGCAAAATCATCTGTTCAACCATCCAGAACTGTTTCCGCCCGGGTCGAGTTATCAGGTACAGCCGGTGATTGTGGATGATGTGCCGATAGTGACTTTGACGTTGACTGGGGTCAACTACAGCGACAATCAGCTGCGTCGGGTGGGAGAACGGCTGCTTGAAGATCTGCGCGGGATCCCGAATACGGCCAACTTAACGATTGTGGGTGGACACCCCCGTACCATTCGAGTCGATTTGAATCCAGAACGAATGGCCAGTTACGGGCTCTCGCCGACCCAGATCGCCCAGCGTATCGAAGCAGAAAACCTGAAATTGCCCGCTGGAGACTTGACGGTGGGATCCCAGCGATTACAAGTGGAAGGGGGACATCGGCTGGGTTCGGCGGCGGATGTGGGCGCAATTCAGCTCAAGCCGGATGTCTATCTAAAGGATGTGGCGGCGGTTCGGGATGATTTTGCCGAGCGTACCCGTTTCACTCGCATTCACTTTCGCACCGATGAACCGATTACGGATCCCTATCCGGATCCCCGCCAGCGGGCTACAGGGGACTGGACCCGTCAACCGGCTATCACGATTGGCATCGCCAAAAAACCGGGTACCAATGCAGTGACGGTGGCGCAACAGATTTTCCAACGGGTAGAGGAATTGCGACCGCAGTTACCCCCTGGGATCCAGATCGTGGTCACCCGTAATGATGGACGGACTGCAGCTAAGGCCGTTGGGGATTTGTATACGAGCTTGTTTCAGGCCATTGGTATTGTGGTGGCTTTGCTGCTGCTGTTTTTGGGTTGGCGGGAAGCAAGCATTGTCGCCTTTGTCATCCCCCTCACCTTGGCCGGAACTCTGGGAGTTGGGTGGATCGCCGGACAAACCATTAACCGTATCACCCTCTTTGCCCTGATCCTGGCCTTGGGAACCTTGGTGGACGATGCGATCGCGGTCACGGAAAACATTCATCGCCGTTTTGACTTGCGACCGGGCATGGATTTTCGCCAGAAAACCGAAGAGGCAATTGCAGCAGTAGCGGAGTTGGGCACCCCGATCATCCTTTCCACCATTACCGTTATTCTGGCTTTTCTGCCGATGCGCTTTGTCACAGGCATGATGGGGCCCTACATGGGGCCGATCCCATTTAATATGCCAACCGCCATGTTGATCAGTACGACCCTGGCACTGACGGTCACGCCCTTCTTGGCATTGCGTTGGATCCAGCTCAAACCCCACACCACGACCTCTCAACCTGCTCTTGAGGAAACAAGGCTGTATCGGTTGTATCGGCGGATCCTGCAACCGTTATTGGAGTCAAGATCTCGGCGACGCTGGCTGTCTTGGGTCGTGACGGGATTGTTGTTGGCCAGTTTTCTTTTGCCTTTGACCCAGGTGGTTAAGTTTCGCATGTTACCCAAGGCCGACAAAGATACGTTCTTGGTGCAACTGGATATGCCCCGTGGAGCAGAGTTGGCAGCTACCGACCGGGCTGTGCAGGAGTTGGAACAGGTGCTGCAAAGGGATCCCGATGTTGCCAGCTTTGAAAGCTATGTGGGGCTGGGATCCCCGATAGATTTTAATGGCCTGTTGCGGGGGGGCTCGGAACGGGGTGGAAAAGAGGTGGCGGATATTCGCCTGCACCTAAGCAAACCTGAATCTCGCTCGATAGATTCAGAACAGATTGTGTTGCGGCTGCGGCCAGAACTGCAAGCGGTGGCGACAACCCACAATGCCATTGTCAAATTGGTGGAAGATCCACCGGGGCCGCCGGTACGCTCAACCCTGCTGGCGGAAGTGTACGGCCCCGATTATGTCCAGGTGCGGCAGTTGGCCAAACAAGTCCGACAGATCTTTGCAGAAACAGCGGGAGTGGTCGATATCGATGATTCGGTGAAAAACCCCTTGCCCCAAATGACGCTAACGGTGGATCGAGAACGGGTGAACCGGGCTGGGCTCACCACGGCGGATGTAGCACAGACTTTAACCTTGGCCTTGAGCGGCTCCACCGTCAGCATTTTGCAACTGCCGGGAGAACTAACCCCAGTGGGTATCCATCTGCGCTTGGCGGAGTCCGCCCGCCAGAGCATTGAGGATCTGAGCCGCATTCAACTGCCCACCCCATCAGGCTCTTTGGTGCCGCTGACGGAAGTGGTGCAATGGATGCCTACAGTTGCCGATGAACCCATTTTTCATAAAGATCAACGCCCGGTTGCCTATGTGATGGGGGAAATGGCGGATCGTTCTTCCGTATACGCAGTGATCGATCAATGGCTTCATATTTGGCGGGATCCCCTACCCTCCAATTACTGGATTCAGTGGGATGGAGAGTGGAAATTAACGCTGGATGTGTTTCGGGATTTGGGCTTAGCCATGTTGGTGGCGGTGTTGTTGATCTACCTGATTTTGGTGGGTCAGTTCCGCAGTTTTAAGATTCCGTTGATCATCTTGGGCAGCATTCCTTTAGCTTTGATTGGAATCCTTCTGGGTTTCAGCTTGAATGGAGTATATTTTAGTGCTACCGCCATGATTGGAGTGATCGCTCTGGCGGGAATTGTAGTACGTAATGCCATTGTTTTATTGGAGTTTATTGGTGAGCAACGAGCGGTTGGTGTGAGTTTAGACGAGGCCATTTTCGCTGCAGGAGCCGTTCGATTTCGCCCCATTTTGCTGACCAGTATCACCACGATGTTGGGCACTGTGCCGATTTTATCGGATCCGGTTTGGTCTGGATTGGCCTGGACTTTACTCAGTGGAATGTTAACCTCTTCAGCGCTGACATTGGTGATTATCCCCATCTGGTATTACGGGGATCAGAAGCAGTCTTTTGGGTCTGAATCTGCAACAGCCTCGGCTGCAGCCAGTTTGCCCGCCTAGTGAGGATCCTTTTTGCAGAAAATTTGTAGGAAATCTACAAGCGGAGAAAACAGCCATGATAGTAACTAGAGTTGCCACAATTAGCCGCTGGGTCTTGCTGTTGCTGGTGTGTTGGATATTGGGGACGGGGCTTGCGGCTGCCTCTACCCAGCCGGATCCCGCTCAACTGGCCAAGGCTGTGGAATCCGTGGAATACCTGGATCAATTGCGTCAAGGCTTGGCTTCTAGCTTGTCAGGATCTACAGATCCTGTGACTGGAGAAACCTTCAAACAAGTCTGTCGCCCAGTCGGGATTCAGGCCCAAACTCTCGCTCAGGAAAACGGCTGGCAGGTGAAACAAATTGCCCAAAAATATCGCAATCCTGATCATGCTCCCGATAACCTTCACGCCAAAATCGCCCTTGCTCGCTTCCAACAAGATGCCGATTTGATCGGATTTTGGGATCACGAACTGCTCGACGGACAGCCAGGAATTCGCTACTACCGCCGCATCAATGTTGAAGCAACCTGTCTGGTTTGTCATGGGGCCAAGGGATCCCTCCCAGACTTTATCCTCAATAAGTATCCACAGGATTTGGCCTATAACTTCAAGGTTGGGGATCTGCGGGGAATGTATGCGGTGTTCCTTCCGGAGCGGGTGGCTGCCAGCCCGGAATCGGCTCCTTAATTCCCCAATTCCCCCTACCCGGAACCCGTGTGCTGCAAGACACCCTCCCGTACACGGGCTCTGCCTCCCTCAGAGGCGGCTATCTGTTTCGCTGTAAAGTATATTGACATATAGTCATATAATTGATAAAGTAAATCTATGACCAGATCTTCGGTTTTTCCTCACCCTGACCTCTGGGAGGTAGTCTATGGATTCAGCCCTCGTTCCTTTTGAGGGGCCTTCGCTACCCCGTCGTCGCCTACTTAACTTTTTGGCGGGTTCGACGCTGGCGGTGGTGACGGGATCCGCTCTGTATCCGCTGGCCCGTTACCTGACTCCACCTCAGGAGGGATCTGCAGATGGCTCTGGGGTGGCCAAAGATAAGCTCGGCCATCCCATTCCGGCGGCACAAATTTTGGCAGAACCGCCGGGGACTCGCGCTCTGGTGGCGGGACTGGCAGGGGATCCTACCTATCTCACGGTGACCGAAACGGGATCCTTGGATCCGATGGGGATTGTCGATAACTGCACTCATCTGGGCTGTACGTTCCCTTGGAACCCGAATGCGCAGGAGTTTCAATGTCCCTGTCACGGATCCCGCTATGCTGCTGACGGCTCGGTGATCCGGGGTCCTGCCCCTCTGCCCTTGAAATTGACCCGTGTCGAGGTAAGGGAGGGGCTGATTTGGCTGTCTCCCTGGTTGGATCTGGATCCGCGCACTGGCAAGCAACCGTGGTGGGTATAAAGGAGCATTTCCCATGGCTCAGGTGATGGTGATCGGGGCAGGGTTGGGTGGCTTGCCCACTGCCTATGAATTGCGGCGTCGCTTACCCCAGGGATCCCATCAGGTGACCCTTATTTCCAATACCCCCACGTTTACCTTTGTTCCTGC
>JAUQVI010000048.1:0-15897 GCA_039794885.1 Thermostichus sp. DG02_5_bins_236 | reverse complement strand
AAATTAAGCCATCACAGCGCTGTCCCAAATGTGGAGCCGTCCACAAGGAATGGGCGGAACTGAACAATCGATATCATGTTTGCCCTGATTGTCGATTCCAGGTTCCCAGAGACACAGGTTCAACGATGGTAATGTACAACGTTGCAACAAATCAGCAACCGGGGGTTGGAACGTCCCTCGCTAGTCTTGGATGTCTTAGCTCTATCTACTTCAGAGACTCGTAAGCATACGGGTTCGATGAAGCAACTAGGGCAGAAGAAAAGACAGAAATCTTCTGCTGTGGCGGAAACTGGGGTCTTAAAAACCCCATCCGCCTACGCGGTGGGGTAGTTCATGAGTCAAGACCTCCAGAACAAGAAAAATGATAAGAAATGTTAAGTAGCTTAGAGAGAGGATTCCGGATAAGTCGGAGTAAGGGTGGATTGGATGGGGTGAGTATGATTCGCACGCTCATCCATAAGGGATCCCGTTGCCAAAAGCGAAACCGCTGCAATATCCCCCTTTTTCCGAGTTAGCGTCAGGGCATAGTCCCCCGCATCCATAAGGGATCCCGTTATGCCGATGACATTGCTACTGAGTTCACTGAGCTGGGTGGGTCTTTCCCTTGCTGGAGCAGCCCTAGCCCCCGCCCCAACTGTCCCTACTGCTGAGGCAACCCCATTGGATTTTCTGCTTGGCCAAACCCCATCCACCCGCCTCGGATCCCCTCCCCTGCTGCTGCCGGAATGGTCAGAATACCTTGCCTACAAGCGCGTCATCGACCAGACGATGTCCATAACTGGGGATCCGCAAACTCGTGCCTTGGCAGAGCGCTATGGTCTGGATATTGTCAACATTACTTGGGAAGATACCGGACGCCACAAGGGATCCGCCCTCGGCCCCAACATCAGCGATATGACGATTCAGGTACAAAAGCTCAATCCCAGAACGGGCCGCTATGAACTCAGTCTCATGCCCGTGATCCGCTATCCCAATTTCACCGATCTTTCTGCCGACTTGCCGTTGGATGGCTTGCGGTTACTGGTGGGGAATGAAAAAGGAGAAGACCTGCAACCCATACCCCTGCGGGATCTGCTGGGCAACTTGCGCCACTACTTGCACGATGGCAGCTCCTGGGCCGGTAACCGGCGCTCTCTGCTTGCCCCCCGCGACAGTCACGTCTTGGTCAGTGCTCAAGCGGCCTTTTTACCGATTCCCCAAGGGGGATCCGCCCAATTTAACCCGGTGTTGTTCAACTACCAGTCTTACCCCGGCAACCCAGCCGTGCTGACGATCTTGGCCACCCGCGAGGGCACCAGCATCACCGTTATTGACAACCAAAGGGATAGCGGACTGGGTTCTAGTCCGCAGAGCTTTGAAGCGGGCTATTCTTGGGGGCAACGGCTCTTTTTTAATAAGAATGGCGAACGGGCCAGTTTTACCGGGCAGCGTCTCAGCGATTTTCAGGCCGAGCAAGCCACCGACCCCACACCCCGGGATCCCAACTCGATAGAAGTTGCGGAAGAAGCCCTGAATAGGGTGATGCTCATTCAAGTGCCCCTGAAGCAACGGCAGCCGCAACGAGTCGGGTTTGGATTGCCCATGGCCCCACAAGCTTTGATGAGTGCCGAATCAGATATGTCCAGCCGCAGCACTGTGGAAGCCGCTGTGATCGGGCACGGGGAGGTGGAAGGCCCCTTCACCGAAATCGACAACCTGGAAATAGAACGGGATCCCCGCTTTCCCATTCGGGTCACGGTACAGTTCTACAAGGGCACCAGCAATGGTGTGGTCTCTGCGGAAGATATGGCTCAAATTCACGAACAGATTGCCCGTGTCTACCAAGAGGCCGACTACGTGGGTAGCTTGGTGATTCAGGGAGATGCAGGCCGCCCCACCGAGTATGACCGCGATGCCGAAACCGAACGCCCGTTTCGCTTTCCCTGGTGGCCACGACGCTAGAGTTTTGTAAATTTTTCTCACAGCCTGCTGGCAGGTGCCAAAATCTTCTCACCCCTAGGTTTCTCCATTACACTGACAACTGACCCTAGGCTCTGTCGAATAGAGGGTTGACCCACTATCCGAAAAAGTTCAAACCTGGGTCGAGGCGTGTGTACATGGCAGCTTTTACCCAAGGCGGTGCGGAGCCCTTTCCTGCAACACTATGGTTGACGCAGTTCCAGTTCAGCGCTACGACCTGTTTGTGCAGGCTTCACGGCTTCTGCAGCGTTATCAGCAGCTAACCCCTGAGCTGCGTCCAGTAGGGGTAGAGGTGGCTCTTGCCATTCAATATCATCGTGTCCAAGCTGGGTCGGGATCCCTGTTGCCTTGGGTGGGCTCCCCGCATGGTTTACCGCTGCACCAGGTGGCCCAACAGATTTGTGATCCCTTTTACACCAAGATCCATCCCCTGCTACCCACACTGCCCGGAACAGGGGAGCCTTTGGTATGGCCTTTGTTTAACCAGTCGGAAAATGGTTTGGTGCGGCCCCTCGCCCCCAGCACGGCTGGCGGCAAACTGGCAGAGCGCCGCTGGCTCAAAGGCTGCAACAGCCAGGAGGGCATCGGCTGTCATGCGCTGGCGGCTCATCTCTGGCAGGATGAACATTTTTTGGCCGAAGATCGGGATCTTTGCCCGTTTCGTCTTTACGATGGGCGCTACCCCCTCAGTGTGGATCAGGGGCGGCAAACGTGCGGCTTCGACGATCACCCCTGTGGTTGGCAGCCGGGGCACCCGAAAATGTTGCAGGTGGTGGGCAAGGGTAAACAGGCGGAAATTTTACTCCCCCACTGGACGGATGCGATGTGGGCGATGTTGCTTCCCCCCCACCGCCCGCTGCCGGTGTATCCGTTGCTGGTGATGCTTTATTTTGGCCAAGAACCCTTACAACAGGGACGCAGCAGCCTTTCCATAGAGCAATTTCGTCTGGATTTTCAATTTAGCCAGGCGCAATTTCGCCTGTTGTTCGATACCCACCCCGAGCACCCCTTGAATCGACACCTGCTCACCTGGGCGGCTCAACCGGAAATGCACTGGGGATCCGCACATTTACCGCAAATGCCCCCACTTTTGCATCAACCGGCGGGGGGCAGAGTGGTTTTGGATCCCGATGAACCGCCCCAGTTTCGAGCCAGCGGGATCCCCCACAGTGCCGGGACAGACCCCATGATGGCCGAGCGTCGTCGTCGCCGTCAGTTGGAGCGCAGCGAACGTCACAACGAGATTTTGCACCATTTTCGCCGTTGGTTTCGGCTGGCTGGTTTGGAGGTGCGAGAGGATCAGCATACCTTTGATTTTCTGGCGGTGGCGGAGGGGCACCTGCTGTTGGCAGAAGTAAAATTGCTGCACCACAAAGATGCGGCAGAAAGTTTGCAGGAAGTGGTTGGGCAGTTGTTGTATTACGAACGCTTTGCCCTCGTCCCCTGGTTGGAACAGGGCTTTTCGGTACAAAAGGCCGCTGTTTTTGATGGGCCACCCCCCGATCTCTATATCGATTTTTTGGAGGATTTGGGCATTGCCACCTACTGGATCAATGAGCAGCAGATGATCGATGGGCCAGAGGGATCCCTGCGGCTACTGCGCCAGATGGAGGTGCGGGTGCGACCGGATCCGGAACTAGGGGATTAGGGGAATCCATCAGAAATCCATCTGCCTTGCTCCACGTAAAGACTTGGCCACAAAGTGGGTCAGCTTCATGCAAATTTGACCTCTTAAGCACACCTTAACTCCCTCTTTACTCAGGTTCTCCCCTGAGGATGGTAGTGATGGAAGGGCGTGAAAAGATGGGATCCCTCTTGATCCCCAAAGGAGGAGTGATGCAGCCGTGGTCTCAAGCCGCTCTGCGCCGTGCTGGCCAATTGATGGTGGCACTGGTGTTTGGGTTGGTGCTTTGGGTTTCTCTGAAAGGGTGTGGTTCCGGTGGGGGATCCCCGCTGTCGGTGCTACCGGAACAAACCACCTCCACAACCTCCTCTGTGATTGAAGAGTTGACCACCGGCGAAGAGGGGTTTAGTCCTGTTGCTTCTGCCCCCAGTTTTTTAACCCTCTCCGGCAGCTCCTACAGCCAAAATTTTGATGGGATTGGTACTGGCTTACCTGCCGGGTGGACAGTCCGTAGCGGGGCAACTGCGACCAATCTCGGTGCTGAGCAATCCTTCAATCCTGCTGCCACCGCTTGGGCAGATACTGCGGGCAGATTCAAGAATTTCGCCTCAGGAGATGACCCTCTGGGAGCAGCCGCTACGGCTACAGAACAAAATGCCGTCACCGATCGGGCCTTAGGGATCCGGCAAACTGGGGCTTTCGGGGATCCCGGTGCAGCCTTTGTGTTCAAGATCGACAACACAGCCGGCTTGGAGAACTTCAATCTGTCCCTGAAGGCGCAGATGTTGAGTGTGCAGACCCGTTCCACCACCTGGACAGTCGATTATCGAGTGGGAGACAGCGGTTCTTTTGTTCCTTTAGGCACCTATTCTGATCCGGGTGTATTTGGTTCAACAACACTGACTACAGGATCCGGACTGGATGCTTTTGGCACAGACATCAACAATCAATGTGATCCCGTTTACATTCGGATTGTTGCCCTTTCCGCCTCCAGCGGCAGCGGAAACCGGGATAGTTTCGGCATCGATGATGTTCAGTTGACCTACAGCACTGCCACGACCCCTGCCATTTGCGGTGGGGATCCCACTCCCACCCCCACACCTTCTCCCTCTCCGACGCCTACTACCTCTTGTGGCACTCCCTTCACCCCCATTTACGAGATTCAAGGTACAGGAGCCGCTGCTGCGATCACTGGCCCTGTGACCACTGAAGGGATTGTGGTGGGAGACTATGAAGGGCCTGCTCCCAATTTGCGCGGGTTCTTCATTCAGGATCCGACGGGGGATAACAACCCCGAAACTTCCGATGGCATCTTTGTGTTCAACAACAACAACAACGATGTCAACTTGGGTGAACGGGTGCGGGTGACTGGCAGTGCCGGTGAGTTTCAGTTCCAAACCCAGATCAGCAGCGTCTCTTCTATTGAGGTTTGTAGCCCAGGCAATACCATCGATCCTGTTGCGGTTACCTTGCCTTTCCCGGCGGATCCCTTCCCAGCGGATCCCGAAACCGATTTTCCTGAGCGCTACGAAGGGATGCTGGTCACCTTCCCTCAAGATTTGTTTGTCACCGATCTTTTCCGGCTTGGGCGATTTGGACAAGTGACCCTTTCTTCTGGAGATCGTCTCTATCAGCCCACCAATGTGGCGTTGCCCCCAGCCACTGAGGTTCAGGAGGCCAACGAGCGCAATCGCATCATCATCGACGATACCCAGCAAACCCAAAACCCAGACCCGATTAAGTTCCCCAATCCTGTTCCTCCCGGGTTAACCGCCATGCAAACCTTGCGCGGTGGGGATATTGTTCGTAATGTTACAGGGGTTCTTAACTATACCTGGGGTGGAAATCCTGCCAGCCCGAATGCCTATCGGGTGCGGGCTGTAGAACCTGGTTTTGAGCGGGCCAATGCCATGGCCAGCTTTGCCACCGGCAATCCTCGGTCAACGACTCCCCCTTCTGTGGGAGGATCCCTGAAGGTGGTGACCTTTAACGTTCTCAACTACTTCACCACCTTTGGCTCCCGTGGGGCCGATAATGCCACCGAGTTTACCCGCCAGCGGGACAAAATTATTGAAGCTTTGGCCCTCATGGATGGGGATATTGTTGGCTTAATTGAGCTTGAGAACAACGGCTACAGTGCCGGTAGCGCCATTCAAAATCTGGTGGATGGCCTCAATGCCCGCATGGGAGCAGGGACTTACACCTTCGTCGATCCGGGTACGCCCTCACTGGGTGGAGATGAAATCACCAACGGATTCATCTACAAACCTGCCACAGTGGAGATTGCGCCTGGTACTGTACCTGCGGCTCTGACCACGGGTGAGTTGCAACAAGGGACAGGTCGCCTACATCGCCCACCCTTTGCAGTCACGTTCCGCCAATTGAGCACAGGTGGCATCTTTACCGTTGTGAACAACCACCTGAAATCCAAGGGATCCCTTTCGACCTGTACACCAACCGTGGATCCCTCCCAGGGCAACTGCAACGATAATCGTGCCCAAGCCGTGCGTGAGATTTTGGCCTGGGTGGCCACCAATCCCACTGGAACCAACGATCCCGATTACATGATCACCGGCGATATCAACGCCTATGCCAAAGAAGACCCGATCCGTGAGCTAGAAAGTGGTGGATTTATTAACCTGATCACCAGCCCCACCAGCTACTCCTTCAGTTTCAACGGCCTCTGGGGATCCCTAGATCACTCCTTGGCCAATTCCAGCTTGGTTGGGCAAGTGAGCGGTGCTGCCAAGTGGGCGATCAACGCCGATGAGCCCCCCGTACTGGACTACAACACCAACTTTAAGTCCACAGCGCAGATCAGCAGCTTGTACGCCCCCGATGCGTTTCGGTCTTCCGATCACGACCCGGTGATTGTCGGTTTGAATCTAACCGGCAGTGCCCCCATGGATCCGGTTGCGCCTGTGGTGGTTTCCACCCTTCCGGTCAATGGAGCAACTGGCGTACCGCGCAATACCCAGATTCGCCTCACCTTCGATCAACCGATCCAGAAAGGAAGCGGCACCCTCATCTTGCGGCGGCGGGTACTGCCCATTCTCGATACCCGCACCACCAATATTGCCACCAGCCCCCGCGTGGCCATCGAGGGGAACACCTTCATCCTCACCGTGAGTGGTCGGAACACCCTCTTAAATCGCCTCACCCTCTATGACTTCACCTTTCCTGCGGGAGGGGTAACCAGTTTGAGTGGGGTACCCTTAGCCAACCCGGTCAGCTTTAGCTTCCGCACTCGATTCGACTAATCGCCGTGGGCCTAACTCTCAGTATTCATTAACGGGATCCTTCAGGTGAGGGATCCCATTTTTTCTGCCGATCCCGGACTGAGCGACGATCTGCCCTTGGCGGTCAAACAAGGTAACCCCTAGTTCTGCGGAACAATTGGCATACTTTTGCAGATAGCGATCCGCCCGCCCCAAGATTTGAGTTGCCACTTCCTGCATCACCCGTGGCCCACAACCGATGCTGCTCAGGTAGCTGACCGCTGCATCCACGGTGGCAAAAGCCAACACCTGCCGGGCTTGTTCTGCCGTCCCCCAACAGCGAATCACTGCTGCCGCCAAGATCTCCAATCGACCATCCGCCACATGACTAGAGGTGTTGAAGATGCCCCCCGCCAGCTTGATCAATTTGCCGTGGTAGCCGATCAAATGAATCCCCTCTGCCCCTCGCAGCGCTGCCTCCACCAACAACGGCCCAATCCAATTGGCCACCACCAGCACCTGTTCCGCTGGGATCCCTTGCCGCAGCGCCACCTGTTGCCCGTGGCTACCCACACAAAAGGCCAACTGTTTGTACTGCTTCAGCATCTGCTGCAACGCTTGGCGAGCTTTCTCTAAGCTGTCTGCACTGGAGGAGGGTTCTACCTCCGCCCGCGTTCCCAAGAGCGCCAACCCCTCTAGCACCCCAAATGCGGCATTGGATGTCCGTTCGGCTAGACGTTTTCCCTCTGGCAAGATGATGCGTACCCGCAATTGAGAGTCGGCAGGAAGATAGGGCAAAAGATTGACCTCAAACAGCTGCTTGGCATAGGCATAAATGGCCGGTGCTCCATCCGCTTGGTGGCCCAACCCTTCTCCTGCCTCCAGGATCAACTTTGGATAGCCCCCAACCCAAGGCTCCCGTTTTACCCACGCCCAAATGGGGGTATTGCGGGTGAGATCCAGGTGCGGGCCCGGATCAGAACGGGTGATGGCCAGAGCTGTTTCGATGTCCACACAGGCCAGTTGCTGCACCGGGATCCCCACCTCAGCCTGTTCAGGTTGCAGTTGGACGGAAATGGTGGGGTGTTCCGGCTCCCCCTGCACCGGGATCCCCAGCAGATGATGCAACGCCGCCTTAGCCGCAGCCACAGCAAATACCGGCAGAGTATATCCACTCGTTTGCGGGATCCCCATGGATGGGTTGGAGCTCTTCACAATCTTTTTCGCTCAAAACCGATTGTACTGAAATTTTAAAATACTCTGGGAAAATCCTTGCCCCTAGAATGGGATGTTCGCAGCATGGATCGCCTCTTGAAAGGGCTTCAATCGTCAAGTTGACAGCTATTTGGATCCCTGTCAAAAGTAGATCCCATTGGGCGAAAATATCTCTTTTTGTCGGATCCCTTCTAATTGTCCAACCTTAAGGGAATCTGCGAATTTACAGAAGAAACCCCAGAGCCAATCGTTAAATGATCTGGAGGAAGAAGGGGTGGGACAGGAATTTGTCTCTTTCAATGAGGGTAGTCGAAAAACAGGGCGGTTATGAGCGAAGCATTGCAGCACCATTTTGAGCATCTGGAATCGCAAGTGCAGGAGCTAAAAGCTGCCATTGAGCGCATGCCCGAACAATTGGCTGCCGTTCTCTTGGCTGCTCAAGATGCCAAAAAAAGCACCCCCACTCCCTCGCGTTACAGCGTATTAACCTCTGATCTGGTGGAAGATGGCAGCCACAGCTTTCTCTTGGATGAGGAGATCCCCACGATCAGTAGCCGTAGTATGGGTCACGATATTGCCCCAGAAGCTCAGGTGCAGCGCTTGAGTGCCCAGCTAACTGCTGCCTACAATCGCATTGCGGCACTAGAGGAGCAGCTTTTAACTCAGCGCCTACAGCATTAGCTTCAATCATTACAGCCCTTTAATGCTCCCCAGTCGCACTGTCGCGTAGCAACAATATCTACGGCAGGCTACGCCACACCTAAAGTGAACGCGGGTTTGCTACAACAGTGCTTTCGTCCCTGATGCCTTAAAGGACTCCGTCCCGCTTACGCGAAGGGATGAGTGATACTTTGACCTATCCTGTGGAAAATGACTAGAGAAAAGGCTGTAACTACGGATTCTCCTCCACCAGGATAGAAAAAGTCGGGCTGGGGTTGGGATGCTGTTTGCTAATGTGAAGCTTGCCGATCTCGTTGTCTCCAGATGGGGCTTGACTGGATTGGTGACTGTCTACTGAATCTCTCCCCCTTCCCATGTCCACCCTACCCAGCAGCAGTGAAGCAGCCCAGCGTTCCGCCCGCTTAGAAAAAGCTCAGCATCTCCAGGAGCAAGGGATCCCTCCCTATGCTTATCAGTTTGAGGTAACCCACTGGGCTGGAGATTTACAAGAGAAATTTAGCGATCTAGAACCCGGTGTTGCCCGAGAAGATGTGCAGGTTTCTGTGGCAGGGCGGATTCGGGCGCGGCGAGTCATGGGCAAACTGGCTTTTTTCACCCTCCAGGATCGCTCTGGCAGCATCCAGCTCTACCTGGATAAGAAACGGCTGACGGAGAAAATGGGAGAGCTCGCCTTCAAGAATTTGGATAAGCTCATTGATTCCGGTGACTGGATCGGGGCTAAGGGCTGTCTGAAGCGAACCGAAAAAGGAGAACTATCGGTATGGGTGGATGAATATCAAGTGCTCACCAAAACCCTGCTGCCCTTACCGGATAAGTGGCATGGCCTGCGGGATGTAGAAAAGCGCTACCGCCAGCGCTACGTGGATTTGATTGTCAATCCTGAAGTGAAGCAAACCCTGACTGATCGGGCCAAAACCATTCAGTCGCTGCGACAAACCTTAGAAAGTCAAGGGTTTTTGGAGATCGAAACCCCTGTGTTGCAGTCGATCCCCGGCGGGGCAGAGGCACGACCTTTTATCACCCATCACAATGCCCTGGATTTGGATCTGTACCTGCGCATCGCCACGGAACTGCACCTAAAGCGCCTAGTGGTTGGGGGCATTGAGCGGGTCTATGAGATCGGGCGCATTTTCCGCAATGAAGGCATTTCCACCCGTCATAATCCGGAGTTCACCTCTTTGGAGGTCTATCAAGCCTTCGCCGACTATCACACCATGATGGAGCTGACGGAGACGCTGATCTGCAATGCGGCCCAAACGGTGCGTGGATCCCTGCAGTTAACCTACCAGGGGGAGAACATTGACCTTACGCCCCCTTGGCGGCGGGTCACCATGCAGGAGTTGGTGGAAGAGGCGACCGGGATCCTCATCGAGGTGGAAAAGGGATCCACTGCCGAGCTACTGACCGCCCTGAGAAAATGGGGGATCCCCGATCTGTCTGAGCAGGACTCCCCTGGCAAATTGCTGGTGAAAGCCTTCGAGCACTGTTGTGAAGGCCAGTTGCGCCAGCCCACCTTTGTTTTAGACTACCCGGTCGAGGTGTCACCCTTGACCAAACTCCACCGCAGTAAACCGGGGTTGGTGGAGCGCTTTGAACTGTTTATCGTCGGGCGAGAGACAGCCAATGCCTACTCGGAGCTAACGGATCCGCTGGATCAGCGGCAACGGTTGGAGGCTCAGGCGGCCCTGAAAGCAGCCGGGGATGAAGAGGCCCATTTTCTAGACGAAGACTTTCTCACCGCACTGGAATACGGCTTACCGCCTACAGGCGGCATGGGCATGGGGATTGACCGGCTGGTGATGCTCCTCTGTGATGCTCCTAGCATTCGGGATGTGATCGCCTTTCCGTTGCTACGGCCAGAAGCTAGTGAAGGAACCGACGAAACCCAATAGAAGATGGACGGGTCGAATGGTTTTACCACCCATCTATGACGGTGCACATGTTCACCTGAGATCTTCAAGAGATCTTCAAGCAGCAGATTCCCTGTCGCCATGAGAGCCATCGCAGTTCACCAACCCACCCCTGCTGCTTATATCGAACGCGGATTTGAGCCTGAGTTTTCCCAACAGCTGTTGTTCAAGTCGCCAATAGAGCCGACATGATTCCCAAATCCTGGCAGCGGGAGTGAGGGGAGCCGGCTAGGGCCGCGGTGGCACCGTCACCAGCAATTCCAGACCAAACCCATGTTCTCCGACGGGATAACTGGTCACCCCCAGCCCATCAATGCGAGTCAACACATCCTGTGCTTCGGGATCCAGCGTGGCCAACCCGCCTGGCAAGGCTGCCTCCAAAACGGTACGGATCCCCCGCCAGCTGAGCAAAAAGTAGCCGTAGTTGGGTTTGTGCAGCTGCTCGTAGAGAGTTTTCAGAGGTTCCACTTGGGGTAACAGGTTGCCCTGCCGTTGGGCAATGGTTTGTAAAGCTCCACTGCTGCTGGTGATAATCAAATAATTGCCTTCCCAAGCCCGAATCAGCAGCGGCTGGTTAAACAGCGGATCGGCCCAGATCACTTGGCCATTGGCTTCCGTCACCCGTGCTCCCGATTCCTGGGCCAGTCGATCCAACTGGGCTAAGGCAGTCTTGGCCTTGTCCTGTTGGTTGCTCTCGATCACCAAAGCTGCCCCCATACCCTGCAAGAGCGGATGGGCTTGAGCATCTGGAGCCACCAACAAAGCCAGTTCTCCATCCATCCAGGCGATCACGTCTTGCTCCAAATCCAGTTGGGTATTGGCGCGAAACTCAGCCCGCAGCTCCTCCAATGACTCTTTCAGCAGTGGATCTTCCTCCAGCTTAGGCAAAAGGGCTTGCCAGCGTTGGGCAACCTGTTGGGTGCTGATCACCACCAGAGCACTACCCGGCAGGCGTTGGATCAGTTCTCCACGGGCAGGTTGCAATCCAGCTTGCAAATTAACTTCTGGATCAGTTTGGGTGAGCATCCGGACTCGTAAGCCCTGCTCTTGCCAGTGAGCAGCCATGGCCAAGGAGCGAATCGGCTTCAGAGACTCCAGTGCCGCTAGATCGACTTCCTCCATCCAGCCCCCAAACTCGGGGTTGTCCTGTAAAACCTCAAAATTGAGGTAGGCAAAAGCCAAGGCTCCATCGGTATACAGCTCGGCAGCAGCGGAGCGGAACAGCTCAGAACGGCTGATGGATTCTGCTTCACCGCGATAAACAGCCACAGCCTGCTGCATCACCCCCGGATCGTTGGCCACGGCCACAAAGCGGTTGCCAAATTCTGCGGTTACCCACTGTTCACCGGGATCCCCATTGGTTTGGATATGGAGAGTCACCCCCTGCTCTTGGCGACGTTCGAAGTTAGCCCCTTCGGCTTCCGCCCGTTGTCGCACCTGTGCCAAAAATTGCCCAGACAAATCGGTGTTGCGGGTACTGGCCCCGAAGAGAATTCCAGGTACAGGCTCAGAGGCAGTCGGCACCAGATTGGGCACCACTACCGCCATGGTGAACTGCTCCCCAGCCCAGTTTTGGATGTCTTCTCTGGGAAACTCGCTGCCGGTTTCCGCCAATGCTTCTGAGGTCCAGTTTTCCCATTGGGCCAAAAGATCAGGATGGGTGCTGAACGCTTCTTCTGGGTTGGTGGCAAAGGCCAGCACCATCGGCGCAGATTGGGGAACCAACACTGTCTCCGGCAGAATATCCCCTGGCAGTTGGGCTTCTGGAGCCTTTTGCTGGCAGGCCCCGACCAGCCAGGCCCCTCCCAAAGCAAGCAGGGTTAGGGAGAGAGGGCGAAAACCACGATGAAGTTGGGCCTGCATGGAAACACCTGCAACGAGCCGTCTTTCTGAGCATAGGCGATGGGCTGGAACCTTGTCTGCTACTATCGGCTCAAATGTGATCTGGGTCACTTCGTCTGCAACCGACCGCGGGCCACCAACTTATCGGCATACTCATTCCAACGCATGCCCTTGTGGGCTTGAATCCAGCTCACCTGAATGTGGGGGCACTGCTGTTGTAATTGATGAAGCTGTTGCACCAAATCCAAGTTCTCCACGGGGCCGGTGCGTCGCCGCCATCCCTGCGCTGCCCATTGGGACATCCAACTGTTGTAGGTTTGTACACACAGATTGGAATCGCTGTAGATGGTGTGAATGGTGTTGCTTTCGGTGTCGTGGCAATACCGCAATGCCTGAATTAAGCCGGTTAATTCCATGCGGTTATTGGTGCTGTCGGGATCCCCTCCGTACCACTCATCGACAATTTGATCCTCCTGAACCACCACAACAGCCCATCCCCCTGGCCCCGGATTGGGAGAGCAGCCACCATCGGTGAAGATGCCGGTATGAGGACAAGTAGCCAATCGAGTCGGTCGTGCTGCTTTGTGAGAAACTGTGGCCATGATCAAGGGATCCCTTCAGATCTTGCAAGGACAGAGCCTGCATCTTATCGCCTTGGGACACGCTAGCATCATTAAATAGCGTTGACAGCTGCGAGAATAAATACTTTCACACTATCGGTAGTAAAAACCCAAGCATTCCGTTGTCAATCAAGCAAAACTCTGCTCAAAATCGCCCAAACAAAAACCCCCAGAAATTCTGGGGGAGGAGTGGTGTGTTGAGGTGATGAATACACGCATGATATCCCTCGAATCCGGCGAGTAGGCCAGCCCGGCAAAAGATTCCTGCGGTTTTTTGCAGAAATGATTGCAGGTGCTAGAAGATGTCTAACACTAGAAACAAATCAACAAAAAATGAGCTCTCTTCCAATTATTCAGATATAGTGCTTAGATTTATAAGCTTCTCCTGATTAACACTAAATGTGGACGAGTCAACACTCTAGCCTTTTTATGTCCCTGCCACCGACACTAGGGGTTGTGTCAGACCAAGGTGGGCATAAAGACGAGAAAAGTCAAAATTTGATGACATTAGCTCCTGGATACAGCGCACCTTAACCTCTTCGTGTAGGCGAATCTGCCCAAACATCCGTTCGATGCGGTTGATGGTGGTGAAGGTATCTAGATCCACCGAGAGGATCGGCACTTCCAATTCTTCTGCCCGCGACTGAATGCGGGGATCCAAGGGGAGTTTACCGGTCAGGATCAAGCACAGGGTAGAGGTTTCCAGGGCAGCCAACTGGATATCGGTGCGATCCCCACCGGTGATCACCGCCTTGTGTTCCGATTTGCGGAAATACTTCAGGGCCGAGTTGACGTTCATTGCCCCCACCGCAATATCCTCCACCATGAGATCCAGCCGATCCGAGCAACAGAGCACCTCCGCTTCCAGTTGTCGAGCCAGTTCTCCGACACTGATGCTGCGTAAAATGCGATGGGAGGGCAGTACACCCAACACTGGGATCCCTTGCTCTTCCAGGAAAGGCTGGATCACGGTTTTCACCTGTTGCAGTTGGTTTTGCGGCACATCGTTCAGCAATACCCCCGCCAAATGGGATCCCAGTTGGATATGGGCAGCGAGGATAGAATCGACAGCCAATGGCGAGTGGTAGCGGCTGATCAATAGAACAGGAGCTTGCAAAACCTGGGCCATTTTGGCCAGTGACAAACCAAACAGCTCCCCTTCGTAGAGATCGGCAGGGCCTTCCAGCAACACCAAATCCGCAGGGGATCCCTTCACAAAGTCCAACAGAGGCGCAATCGGATGGTCTGGGGCAGACTCCCCAGGATTCTGCTTCATTTGCGCCAGTAGGGAATCTCCGTTCAGTTGTAGGAGCATCGGCGGCATTTGGGCGATGGTGAGCCGGAGAGACTCCGCCACAAAACGCATGTCTGGATCGCCTCCTTCAATGGAGCAATCTTCCGTCATGCAAGAGCCAATCGGCTTGCCGTAGGTTATCTTCATCCCTTCCTGCTGCAAATGCTTAGCTAAACCCAGAATGGCAGCAGACTTACCACTGAAAGGCTCGGTAGACCCGATAAGGAGGAACTTGGACACAGATAAAGGGCTCCCAGTTACATAGGGGACGAAGAAATGAGAGGCTTGCAAGGGAGGATGACTCGTTACTCAGTCTAACGGAGGCTGCTCAGGGGAAAGCTCGATTCTGAACTGGGGAGAGTTGGGCGGGCTGTGTGACCTTGCTCTCGGAGCGCAGCTAGAACCCAGAAAACCCAGACGTAGAGTCTTGCTCTTCAAGTTCCACAAATCCAGAAGCGCTGGGCCTAGCCCTGCTTGTTCTCGGCACCAGCTCTTTCCCAAGTTGGCAACAACGGCACCTATGTTCCCAACCAACCCAGTAGAGAAGGGCTCCAGCTCATGTAGCAAGACGAGTGCAAAGTGACTGACGAAGGGGCTGTAGGCAGAATTAACCGATCAAAATCGACTCCTCAGGATAGATCACCAATTGTCGCGGTTGTTGTTGGGCCAGCGCCAAAACAATCGTCAGTGCTCCTAGCCTTCCCCAGAACATCACCAGAGCAATGATCAGCTGGCCAAACAAACTCAGCTCCCCGGTAAACCCAGTTGAGAGGCCACAGGTGGCAAAAGCTGAGATCACCTCAAACAAAACCGGATCCAGCCGACTCTCTCCATGGCTGAGCAAAATCAACCAAGCCGCCAACAGCACCACAAACAGAGAAACCGTCAACACCGCCGCTGCTTTACGCACCATAGAAGGATCCAAGCTGCGCCCGGCAATCTGAGCGCTGGGTAAACCACGGGCATAGCCCCATAAGGCCAGTACCAGCACCGCAAAGGTTCCAGTGGTAATTCCCCCGCCCATGGAGGCTGGAGCTGCTCCGATAAACATGAGAGCCATCAGCAGCAACTGGCTCGGCGGGGCCAAGTCTTGAATCGGGATCCCGGCAAACCCAGCCGTTCGTGCAGAAACGGACTGAAAAAACGTCAGGCCCAAGCGGCGGGGCCAGCTCACTTCCAGCAGGGATCCGCCAGACAAGCTCTCGCCCAAAAACATCCCAACACCCCCTGTACAGAGCAACACCACCACCACCCCAAGGGTGATGCGGGTATGCAGAGACAAGCGATGGCCACGCGGCCAAGTGAGCAAATCTGACAGGACGGGAATGCCCAATCCGCCAATAAAAATCAAAGCAGCCAGAATCGCTAGGGAAAGATTGTCGGTGGGGATCCCGGCGGTGCCAAACAGATCAAACCCGGCATTGCAAAAGGCAGATACCGCATGAAAAACCGCCAGAAAAATCGCCTGCTCCGATCCATACAAGTCCCGCCAGTGCAGCCACAGCAGCAATGCTCCCCCCAACTCAATCAAGGT
>JAUQVI010000047.1:0-15919 GCA_039794885.1 Thermostichus sp. DG02_5_bins_236 | reverse complement strand
ACTTGGGGCGCTACAGATTCTGTTTCTTCTGATATCGCAGGCTCATCTGCGGCGGCTTCTCCAGAGAGCCAAGATTTGGATTGAGCGGCACACTCAGGGCAAAACTCTTGCAACGCAGCCAGCACCAAAGCAGAGGCTTCTGTTGCCCTCAAGGTAAGGTCAGCCACACCTCCAGGGACTTCCCAAGGGGCTTGCAAATCGCAAATGCGAATGGAACGACCCATCTCCCGGCTTTTCAAGCGGTAATAGCGTTGGAATAGATCAACCCGGTCGCGGATCCCTTCCATCAAGTTGTCAAAGACAGCCTGGGCAAGACAGTGGCGGGCCAGATACAGCTCAACTGGAGAATCATAACTCCGCCATTGGGCTTCCCAGAGGTGATCTCTGACCAGGGTGCTGAGAATAAAACCACAGAGATCGGCATGGACTTCCAAATGCTGGTGCAAGCATTGGTAGGCAGCCAATCGGATCTCGGCACTGGGATGGGTTTGCAGGTGCTGCAATTCCGTAAGGGTATAGGCATCCTCGGCATTGGCCTTGAGGCTATGGCGCTCTGGCTCATGGAGGATAGCTTGCCACAACTGCCGCCAAGCAAAACGCCCCGTCAGGTGTTGTTGGTGCAGCAGTTGCTCCAGAGGCTCGGGCTGTTGGTGGCCCCGTTCACAGAGCAACCGGGATAGAAACACGCGAAAGGGCAACCCTGTCGGTTCGGAGCGATACTCCGCCAATTGGTTGCTGGGCAAAGCCTGCAATTCCAGAGGGAAAAACAGCAGTGGATTTTGCAAAGAGATGCGTTGTTCTAGCCACTGCAAGACCGCTTTTGTCTCTGGCCCCACCCCGTCAGGGATCCCTGGAAAAGCCGCCCACAAAGACGAAAGTTGTTCTATAGCCGCTACCAACTCTGCCCCACTGAGCTGAGCCACTTGTCCCCAGTAGCGTTGGCGAAACGCTTGGATTTGATCTTCTAGCGGGGTCGGTTCGGGATCCGGATCCGCCAGTCCCCCAGAGAGGGTAGAGGTCGGTTCAGGAGCAGGAGGCACCACCGGGATCAACCTCCACCGTTGGGGGAGTGCCCCGCCAGATCTGTGGAGGGCCGTCCTGTCTTCTTGCTCACCAAGGCTCGGATGGTATTGAGGAACTCTTGATTGGAGGTACGGGCTTTCACCAGTGTGGCCTGGATTCCCTCTTCCACGCGATCTGAGCCAATATCCTGAGCAGAAAAGATCACGACAGGAGTTGTGCTGACCGTTCGCGTTGGCGGGACGGAGTCCTTGCGCAGCAGCGGCAAGAGATCCAAGCCAGAACCATCTGGCAAGCTCAAATCCAAGATGACCAGTTGAAAGGATTGGGTTTGCACCAGTTGGCGTGCCTCCTCCAGAGTACGGGCATGAATAAACTCAGCGGTATCCTGCAAAATTTGAGCCACCACCTGCACAATATCGGGATCATCCTCCACATGCAAAATCCGAGAGCGGGGGTGTTGGCCAGAAGCCACTGCCTGTTGAACTGCTGCCAGCAACTGCTGTCGGTCGATGGGTTTGTTGAGCCAGGCGATTAACTTGGCCGGGTATTCTGACATCACCGAGCATGCTTTTGCCTCCTCCGGTACCTCTTCCGGGAGGGAGACAGAGTCGTGATGCAATGCTGAATGGAATGCTGAGGACTGTTTGATCCACTCCGCCTTGATCCACTCCGCCTGTCGCCGTTGCTCTGCTGTTGCCGATAGCACCACAATCGGCAGATTGCCTAGCTCTTGCATTTGCCGCAAATCTTCTACCAAAGATAGGCCATCTTGATCCGGTAGCGATAGATCTAAGGTCATAGCGGCGTAGTGTCGCGTTTGCAGACGAGATTTAGCCTCAGCAGCGGTAGAAGCAATATCGGCTTGGAACCCCCCCTGCTGTAAAATCAACTGCAATAACATAGCAATATCCGGGTCATCTTCACAAATTAAAATCGCGACTTCATCTGTAGGTTTCTCCAAGCCTGGAGCCGAGGCAGTCAATTGCCACTGGGGCAGGGTGAAGTGGAAGGTGGTGCCCTGTCGGTCAGGTGCAAGATTGGATACAAAGCCAATGCTGCCACCAAACCGCTCGATGATGGCTTTGCTGATGCTCAATCCCAAGCCTGTGCCTCCCTTCTGTCGCGTATCCGAGGAATCGGCCTGGGCAAACTTTTGGAAGATACGAGAGCGAAACTCCTCCGGGATCCCTGGCCCTCGATCCTGCACACAGACACGGATCCCTTCCGGACGCTGTTCGGCCCAAACCCGCACCGTTTGACCGGGCGGGGAAAACTTAGCCGCATTGGAGAGCAAGTTGTTCATCACCTGCATCAACCGATTGGGATCCACATTCACCTGCACTCCGGTCAAAGGGATCCCTGTCGTGGAATAAAGGGTGGGATCTAGCACCAACTCCACGTCAAACTGAGCAGCATAGGCACGGTTGGCTTCGATGGCCTGCTGTAACAAACCCATCAGCTCAACGGGGCGGATCTCAAACTGCATTTTGCCCGATTCGATCTTCTCGATGTCGAGGATATCGTTGATCAGCATCACCAGCCGTTCGCTGTTTTTGAGGGCAATCTCCACCAAAGACTGCACCTGCGGCGGCAATTGCCCACCCACTCCACCACTGATCAACCCCAGAGCACCGCGAATCGAAGTCAGGGGGGTGCGCAGCTCGTGGCTCACCGTAGAGACAAATTCGTTTTTCAGCCGTTCCACTTTCTTGCGCTCGGTAATGTCGCGGTGGCTCCACACACATCCTGAAATTTGGGTGGGATTGGCAGCTGTTTCCCCCAACTGACGGGGTTTGCTGTAACACTCAAACACGCGCCCATCTTTAAGCTCGACCAAGTCATATCCCTCCTGTTGCCGGCGGAGGTGATGGCGAATACGGCGCAAAAACTGCAATGGATGACGGGTAAGGCGAGCCATACGGCGCAGGCGTTGACTGGGGGAGAGTCGCATCAGTTCGGTATAGGTCAGACCCCAGAGATCCAAAAAGCGCTGATTGTAGCTGAGCACCTGTCCTTTCAAATCAAAGGCCAGAATGCCATCGGCGGTAGAATCCAGAGTAGCTTGCAGCAGTGAGAGGGAGCGTTGCAATTCCTGTTCGGCTTTCTTGCGTTCCGTGATGTCTTCAAGGGTACCTTCGTAATAGAGAATATTTCCCACTTCATCCCGTACCACTTGCGCATTTTCGAGGACTGTAATGCGACTGCCATCACAGCAAAGATATTCCAACTCTAAGCCGTGGATTTCTCCAGCACTTTCCAATTGGCGCTTAAAATCAGCACGCGAGCAATCCGGCGGATAGTGATTTTCTGTCTTGAAGTTCAAGAGGAGCATTTCTTCATGGGAACTGTACTTGAACATCCGTGCAATGGCCGGATTGGCCAGGAGAACTTCCCCTGCAGATGTGGTGCGGTAAACGCCAATGGGGGTGTTTTCGAACAGGGATCGATAGCGAATTTCACTTTCTCGCAAGGCTTGCTCGATTTTCTTGCGCTCGGTAATGTCCTCGACAAACCCTTCGTAGTAGAGGGTTTGCCCTTGCGGATCACGCACGGCACGAGCGCTTTCGGAGATCCAGATGCTGCTGCCGTCTTTGCGGTAAACCTGGGATTCAAAGTGACTGATGCTACCCCTTGTTTCTAGCTCCTGCACAAAGGTTTGCCGCCGCTGGGGATCCACATACAAGCAATGTTCAATGTCGGTGAGCTCCCGGATTAACTCTTCCGGGCTGTTGTAGCCGTAGATGCGGGCCAGAGCTGGGTTGGCACTGAGGTAGGTGCCAGCGGGGGTGGTTTGAAAGATCCCTTCCAGGGAGTTTTCGTAAATGCCGCGATACTTTTCTTCCGCTTGCCGCAGGGCCTCTTCTGCTTGTTTGCGCTGCATGATGGCTCCCAGCTGAGTAGCGGCAGCCTTGACCAAATTCACCAGGCGTTGCTCTTGGGGTCTGGCCCGCACCAGATAAAACACCAACACCGCCACCACTTCTTCGTGAGCCAGGATCGGTACGCCAAAACAGGCTCTCAGTCCCGCCTGCTGTGCCAATAGCCCACGTCGAAATTGTGCGTTGGGGAGTTGGGTGACATCTTCATGCCAAACTGAGCGACGATCCAACCACATTTGGCCGGGTAGTCCTTCTCCCAAGCGGAAACGATAGGCGGCACTGCCCCGATGAAACAACAGCAAGGTCTCAACTCGGTTGTACCAAGCAGCCCCCCGCACCAAGTGCTCTCCCTGCGGGATCCAAGCCTCTCCCAGATCCCAACCTGTCAGCACGCACACCTGGCGCAACATCACCTGCAAGGCCGAGGGAAAATCAACAGCCTCGCTGATCGCTTGGGTCAGGCTTTGCAGCAGCTGCAGCTCTTGTTCCGCCCGTTTGCGCTCATGAATGTCTTGCACCATGGAGAAGGTGAACTGGGGTTGCCCAGTTGCATCCCGCACCAAGGACACTGTGATGTCTATCCAGAGGGGATCCCCACCTTTACGGATGTAGCGTTTTTCGATGCGAAATGAATCCCGTTTGCCCTCCAACATCTCTTGATTGAGGGTGAGATCTTTTTCTAGGTCGTCTGGATGGGTGAGGTCCATGAAGGTAAGCTGAAGCTGATTCAGCTCCTCTGAGGTGTAACCCAGCATGGAGGCATAGGCTCCGTTGTGGGCGATCAGACGACCGCGAGTATCCGCTACCCCGATACCGACGGCTGTCTGCCGAAACATGGCCCGAAACAGGTTCTGACTCTCTTGCAAGGCGGTGGTGGTTTCCTGTCGCTCTGCCTCCCATTGCCGCTGACTGTGGGAAAGTCGAGACTCCGCCTGCTGCCGTTCTAGCGTCAAGGTTAAAGAGGTGGCGGCGGCTCGCAACAGATGAATTTCTGCGTCCGACCACAGGTAGGGCTGTTCACAATGATCGAAGCCAATCAGGCCAAAAAACTGCTCTTCCACAAGTAGGGGCAGTACCAAGATAGACAGGATCCCTTGGACTTCCAGGATGGAGCGCTCGGGTGGATCCATCTGGCTGACCAACCCAGCAATCGCTTCTCCTGCGGCCAACTGCTTCAGCCAACTGGGCACAGCCTGGTCATAGGGCAGATTTTGCAGAAGAGGATTGTGGATTTGGGGTGGGATCCCCGCTTGGCACCATTCTGCTTTCTGGCTCATCAGAAGGCCTTCTGGCTGCTGCGGATCCCCATGATTTTCAAAAACATAGACACGGCTAGCTCCGCAGGCTTTGGCCAAGGGTTCGAGCACCACGTTGTAGATCTGTTGGCGGCTGGTGCTTTTAAGATGGAGCAGTCGCTGTTGCACCTCCACTAGAGTGGCCAGATACCGCTGCTGAGTGGAGGAGGCTGGTTCCGGCGGGATCCCGATGTTAAGAGGAGAAGGGGAGGTAGAAATGGGGCGGGCGGAGCCGATCCAGACTTCTGCTTGGGGATCCCAAGCTCCCTGCCAGTTGAGCGGTTGGTAGGATCCCTGCCGGTGCCGAAAGCGAAGGGTTAAGGGGGGCAGTGTTTCTTCCCGGCGGCCTTGCTCTAACCAAGATTGCAAGTTCGGTTGGTCGTCGGGATGCAGGAAACTAAGACAGGGCTGGCCCCTCAACTCAGACAGCTCATATCCCAAGCAAAACTGCCACGCAGCACCCAGTTGTCCCAGACATCCATCGGATCCCAGCACGTAAAACAGCTCCGGCTCAATTGGGGATCCCGATGCAGAGGGGGGCAAATCCATGGGGGTTGGCAACCGCAAAACTTTTTATGATTGTGACACTCTCCTCCAAGGAATGCAGCCTGGGGGTCTTTGGCCAACGGGTTCCCGCAAGAAAGACAAACGAAAAGGCCCACCAGAACATCAGTAGGGCCAAACCTCTAGCTGAATGGGCGGGCGCTTCCCTACCTGACAAAGACTTGGCCCATTTTGTGGAGGGAACTCCTGAATTTGCTCTGTCAAAGGATAGAAACCTGAGGGGAGTGTGGTAGGCTCTAGCCGAACGGGATCCAATACCTTTGGTTGAGTTCTCCAAACAAGAGCTGATGGCCTTAAAACGGATTCACCCTCGCCCTCCCCTCACCTGTCATTTGGTTCACACCCAAAAAGCCTTTGCTGAAGCGCCTTTGCATGTGCTGGATGTGGGAGCCAGGGATGGCCATGAATGGACGTGATTGAGGCTTGGCCAGTACAAACGATCCCCTTGGATGAGTGGAGAGCCAGTCAGGATATTGCTTCTTTTGATTTCATCAAATTGGACACCGAAGGCAGCGAATTGGACATTCTGCGGGGAGCCAAGCAAACCCTGGCTTCCACCTTGGGCCTGAGCCTGGAGGTTTTGTTCCATAGGTGTATCCGGCATCAGCCCAGTTTCAGTGAAGTCGACCATTTTTTAACCGAGCAGGGTTTCCGTTTGTTTGATTTGGCCCTCTACCGTCATGCTCGACGAGCCTTACCTCTCCCCCCTCCAAAAGAAGGAAATACCCTCTTAGGCCAGGTACTCTGGGCACAAGCCCTCTATCTGCGGGATGGTGTGGAAGAAATGAAAACTCAGGGATCCCTTTTGAACAGGTTGGATCTGTTGAAGCTCGCCAGCTTGATGGAGGTCTTTTATTTACCTGATTGTGCTTGCGAGTTGCTTTTGGCTGGAATTGAACGGGGGATCCTGAAGCAACCTGAACGTTTTCTTCTGGATTGGATTCACTCGGATCCCTGGATTCAACAGTTGAACTCTTCTACCTCCTCCAAGCCCCAAGGGTTTGCCAGGATAGATGGGTAGAACTGATTACAGAGGCCAGCGCCTTGATCTATGTTTGCCCAAGTTTTTTCGGCTGCCCTACTGGGATTAAAGGCTGTGCGGGTCACGGTGGAGGTGGATGTCGGCGGCGGATTGCCCCAGATCACCCTGGTCGGTCTGCCAGACGCAGCAGTGACCGAAGCCAAAGAAAGAGTACGGGCAGCGATTAAAAACTCTGGCTTTGCTCTGCCCCAGCGGCGGATCATTATTAATTTGGCCCCCGCCGACCTACGCAAAGAAGGCCCCAGCTTTGACCTGCCGATTGCCCTTGGGATCCTGGCCGCCTCGGGAGTGATCGACCCGGGATCCCTGCAAGAAACCCTTGTGGTTGGGGAACTGGCTCTGGATGGAAAGCTACGCCCTGTAGCAGGAGTGCTGCCGATTGCGGCTACCGCCACGGAGTTGGGGATCCACCGGTTGGTAGTGCCGCATGAGAATAGTTTAGAAGGAGCCGTGGTATCAGGGATCCAGGTGTACGGGCTGACTTCTTTGTCGGCAGTGGTGAACTGGCTCCAAAATCCACAAACAGTTAAGCCAGTACAGCTCCAACCGGAACAGATACAGAGGGCAACCCCGACATCCATCTTGGATTTGGCAGATGTAAAAGGGCAAGAACATGCCCGCCGGGCTTTGGAAGTGGCGGCGGCAGGTGGGCACAATTTGTTGCTGGTGGGTAGCCCCGGAGCCGGCAAAACCATGTTGGCGCGGCGCCTACCAGGGATCCTACCGGCCCTACAGTGGGAGGAAGTTTTAGAAATTACCCGCATTTACTCCGCAGCCGGTCTGTTGCGGCAGAATCTGCACCTAGGGGGACAAACCGCCCTCATTACCCAGCGCCCCTTTCGTGCTCCCCATCACTCGGCTTCTTCTGTGGCCCTTGTGGGGGGAGGATCCTATCCCAAACCGGGGGAGATCTCGCTGGCCCATCGCGGCATTTTGTACCTGGATGAGCTGACGGAGTTTCGCCGCGAGGTGCTGGAGGTGTTGCGCCAACCGCTCGAAGATGGCAAAGTCACCATTTCCCGGGCCCGCATCTCGCTGGAGTTTCCGGCCCAAACCACGCTGGTGGCCTCCACCAACCCCTGTCCCTGCGGTTTCTATGGGGATCCGGTCAAGCTCTGTAGCTGTACCCCGCAACAACGGGAGCGCTACTGGTCAAAGCTCTCTGGCCCCCTCCTGGATCGCATTGATTTGCAAGTACAGGTGAACCGCCTCAAGCCGGAAGAAATCCTCCAAGCCCAAACGGGGGAACCTTCCCAGCGGGTGCGGCAACGGGTAGAACAAGCCCGCCGCTACCAACGACACCGGTTTCAGCAGGAGCCAGGGTTGCACTGCAATGCCCAGATGCAACCTCGCCATTTGCGGCAGTGGTGTTGTCTGTCGGATCCCTGTCGTAGGTTGCTGGAGGAAGCCATTCGCAAGTTGGGGTTATCCGCCCGGGGCAGTGACCGCATCCTGAAAGTGGCACGTACTATTGCCGATCTGGCCGGAGCCGAAGCAATTGCCCCGGCCCACCTTGCCGAGGCAATTCAATACCGCAGCTTGGATCGTGCTCAGCCTTGAACCCGCTTGAGATCCGGGTCAATGGGTAATTATTCTCAATCCCCGCAGTGCCTGAGATATACTGCCGACAGCCAACGGTGCCCACTTATTCAGGTGTAGAGATGAACGTCCTGCTCTTCTCACCGATTTTTCCGAAAACCTTTTGGTCGTTTGAGCGCGTGCTGAAGTTGGTGGGTCGGCAGGTGCTCTTGCCCCCTTTAGGCTTGATCACAGTGGCGGCTCTGTTGCCGCAGGAGTGGCAGTTTCGTCTTGTGGATCGCAATGTATCACCGGGTACGGAGGCGGATTGGCAGTGGGCTGATCTGGTCATCATCTCAGCCATGATGGTGCAAAAGGAGGATTTTCTACACCTGATTCGGGAAAGCCAGCGCCGTGGCAAAAAGGTGGCCGTCGGTGGCCCCTATCCCACCTCTGTTCCCCAGGATGCTTTGCAGGCCGGGGCAGATTATCTGATTCTCGATGAAGGGGAGCTGACGATCCCGATGTTTCTTGAGGCTCTGGCCCAAGGGGATCCCAAGGGCATTTTCCGCAGTCCAGAAAAACCGGATGTTACCCAAACGCCAATTCCCCGTTACGATCTGTTGCAACTGAGCGCCTACGATTCCATGTCGGTGCAATTTTCTCGGGGTTGCCCGTTTCAGTGTGAATTCTGCGACATTATCGTGCTCTATGGCCGTAAACCGCGCACCAAAAACCCGGCGCAACTGTTGGCGGAGCTGCAGACCCTCTACGACTTGGGCTGGAATCGTTCGGTGTTTGTGGTGGATGACAACTTCATCGGCAATCAACGACAGGTGAAGCGGCTGCTACGGCAGCTGATCCCCTGGATGCAGGAGCGCGGCTACCCCTTTTCCTTCATTACCGAAGCCTCGGTCAACTTGGCAGAAGATGAGGAATTGATGGAGCTGATGGTAGAAGCCGGATTTGATTCGGTGTTTTTGGGCATTGAAACCCCCGACGAAGAAAGCCTCACCCTGACACAAAAGTTTCAAAATAACCGCAAACCCCTTGTGGAATCCTGTCGGCGCATTACCCAAACGGGACTACGGGTTTTGGCAGGGTTCATTATTGGCTTTGATGGGGAAAAACCCGGGGCAGGCGAACGGATTGTCCGTTTTGTCGAGGAAACCGGGATCCCCGATGCCATGTTCAGTATGTTGCAGGCTTTGCCCGGTACTGCCCTCTGGTCGCGGCTAGAGAAAGAAGGGCGGCTGCGCAGCGAAGGCACTGGCATGAACCAGAGCACCCTAATGAATTTTGAGCCGACTCGACCTCTGGATCAAATCGCGGAGGAATACCTGCAAGCCTTTTGGGATTTGTATGAGCCGGCCCTATTTTTGAAACGCTGCTACCGCTATGCCCTCGAACTGGGATCCCCGAAAGGGAAGCGTCCCTTTAAGCTACCCAAATGGCCAGAAGTACAGGGGTTGGTACGAGTCGCCTGGCTACAAGGGATCCAGCGGGCAGAAACGCGGGCGCTGTTTTGGCAACAGTTGTGGGGCTTGTGGCGGCAGAATCCGGCAGGACTGGTGCCTTACCTAACGGTGTGTGCCCATGGGGAGCATTTCTTTGAGTTTCGCCAAGAGGTACGGCAGCAAATTGAGAGTCAATTGGCTCAAATTCGCGCTGTAGCGCAACCTCTATCTGTAGCTTAGTTGGGAAAGGTGATGCCCCCCTGTTTGGAGAGATCATGAACAGGGTAGCTACCAAGCAACTTGAGGGTTTCTGCAATCTGTTCAATGGCCGCAATCACTTGAGGACTGAGATAGGGCTGTGTGGGAGCATTTTCCAAATCCACAAAAAACACATAGGTGCCGGCAGATTTTTTGGTGGGGCGCGACTCAATGCGAGACATATTCAAGCCCTGCTCCGCAAACACCTGCAAGGGTTTTAGCAAGGCCCCCGGCACATTCTGGGGCAGGCTGAAGGCCAAAGAGGTGTGGGATCCTCCTGGAGAAACTGAGTCAGCGCCAGCTTGGCTGCGGCCCACCACCCAAAAGCGGGTGCAATTGTCGGGGTGATCATTGATCGGGCAGGCCAGAATTGGCAAGTCGTAGAGGGCAGCGGCTCGTTCTGAGGCAATCACGGCAGCAGTCGGTTGAGTTTGCACCCGATCCAATTCCTCTGTGGTAGAGCGGGTCGGGATCAATGTGGCCTGGGGCAGATGGGATCCCAGCCAAACTTGACACTGGGCCAAGGCCTGTGGGTGGGAATACACCTGTTCAATCTGTTCTAAGGCTTTTGCCCACCCCATGAGCGCATGACGAATCGGCAAGATCAACGCCTGATAAATCTGTAGTCCTTCCAATTGCCAAAGGGCATCCAAAGTCATGGAGACACCACCCTCCACCGAGTTTTCCACCGGCACCACCGCCCACTCCTGCTGACCGGCAGCCACCGCTTGTAAACAGGCACTAATCGTTGGGTAGGGTACCAAGGGATGGGATCCCTGGCTGTGCAGATGGGGGTGTTCTGGACAAGCCAAAAGGGCCGCCAACTCTGTATAGGTTCCAACAGGGCCAAGGAAAGCAATCGGAGAAGGCGAAAAGAGCAAGGCCATTCCTTCAATCGTTGTTGGGGGCCAACTCTAACTCTACTGTCTCCAGCTGGCGCAGTTGCAGTGGACACTCCGGTTCTGGGCAACGGGGCTCCGCCGCTACCGCCTCCATTGCCTTCACCACTTCCAGTCGGATCACGGTTTGTAAGTCTTGATCCGCTTGAATGGCTTCTAGAGTGTAAAGTGAACCACGAAAACTGGTGGCATAGCGAGGCCTGAGGTTGTTCAAGGCCAAAGCGGCAGCATCGTTACAAAACTTCTCACAGATGCAATAGCGCTGCTGACTTTCCATCAACGAAATTTCATTCACCATCTCTAAAACAGCCCGCTCCATCTGATTTTCCAGGCCCTTTAGAGATTTATGAGCCTCCATCGCTGCCTCCCAACATGAATTAAGCCCTCAATTTCACCCAATCCTAACCACTGTTGTAGATAATTGACCCTGATGCTGCGCTATCCTTACCCAGCCTGTCAAGCCAACCTGACCTGAACCTGCAGATCCTGGTATCGCCCGATGTCTAAACGTAGGAAACAGGCGCAAACTTGGCCTGAACCCTTGCAACCCAAACCCATGGGGTACTGCTAAGGCAGAAGTTCCGGGTGAGAACCTCCCTCTCCGGCAACAGGATGGGGAAGCTACGCTTGAATTGCCAAGCAATAAGTCGCTGGTTACGTTCACGGTCTCAGTCTTCTAGAGGATTCGCCAGCAAGCGTGGTAAGCGAGCGGAGAGGCCACACAGCAATTCGTAGGGGATGGTGCCCAGTTGATCGGCCCAGTCTTGAACTTGAAAACGGGATAGTACTCCATCCACGTGGGGGCCTAGCAACTCCACTACATCTCCCACTTGAATGTCCGGTCTTTCGGTCACATCCCACATGCACTGATCCATGGTAATTGTTCCCACCTGGGGGACGAGGCCGCCACCCACCCATCCCTGCAGGCGACCGGAAAGCCGCCGCGGGATCCCGTCGGCGTAACCGATGGCCAGGGTAGCAATGCGACTGGTTCGTTCGGTTACATAACGATGCCCGTAGCTCACCCCCGTCTGGGCAGGAACCGTTTGAATGTGGGTCAATCGCGCTTTGAGCCGCAGAATCGGTTGCAATCCCGGCACCTGCAGATGGGGAGCGGGGGGTAAGCCGTAAAGGGCCAACCCCAGCCGCACCCGTGTATAGTGCCCCTGCAAATGGCTCAGTGCCCCAGCGGAGTTATCCAGATGCAGGCTGGGCAAAGGATCCCCTGCTTGTTGAATATGCTCAACAATTTGGGCAAAGCGAGTCCGTTGCTGTTCTAGAGCCGGTGAATCGGGTTCATCCGCTGTCGCCAGATGGGAAAACAGGCTACATGCCTGCAACTCGGGGATCCGACAAATCTGTCCCCACAACAGTGCTGCTTCTGTCCAAGGGATCCCCAGCCGGGCCATGCCTGTATCCACATTCACATGCACAGGGAAAGGCCGCCCCGCTAAGCGGGCCACCTGACACATTAGAGGGATTTGTTCCAAGCAAGTGAGGCTGATCTCTAGCTGGGCTGCCATCGCCTGGCGTAACTCTGCCCAGGTATTCAAAGCCCCCAACACCAGAATGGGAGACTGCAGCCCCAGCTGCCGCAGTTCGATCCCTTCTGCCAAGGTCGCCACACAGAGGCCCTTTGCCCCGGCAGCAATGGCCAAGGGAGCCACCAACCTTGCCCCATGGCCATAGGCATTGGCCTTCACCACTGCCCAAATCTCTGTGCCTGGAGACAGACGAGTCTGCAAGAGGCGTAGATTTTCCCGCAACTGAGCCGCATCAATCTCCACCCAGGCTCGACTGGTGAGCAGATCTGGGTTTGGTAGCTGCAGTAGCCCAGACTCACTTGGATTGGATTCCGTCGGATCTAACTTGTTGAGGTTATCGCCTTCTGAGACAGCTTGGATCAGCGAGGAACTCTGCAGAACCTCTGCAACCGACCCTGCCCCATTGCTCTGCACCCCTGGAGCTGTCACCACCCCCGCTTGATTCACCTGTCCACCCCAAAACACCCTTCAGTGAGGCTAGCGCAAAGCCCACCCCGGTGCCATCCACAACAGCGGCACACCTGGTATCCCTGTGGCCTCGTTAGTCCCAAGAAATCTGGCCAACCAAGAGCTTTGCCCCGGAGCCGATATCCCCTGACTCAGCAGCCGCCGCAGCGTCCGTTGGAAATTATCCGCCTCGCCCCCCGGAGATAGAGAGGGATCCCCGGTCATCAACCGCAAATCCTCCACAGCTTCCGTATAGCCCCCCAAAGCATCTACCAAACCCACTTCCAGAGCCTGTGCCCCAGTGAAAATGCGTCCATCGGCCAACTGTCGTACCCGCGCTTCATCCAATCCTTCCCGCCGAGCGATCATCTCCGCATCCAACACCTCATCTGCTCCTTCTTCCGGCAAATGCTGACGGCCTTGGGCCACATCTCGAATAAATTGATCCAAAGTATTTTCCACCAAGCCTTGCAGTAGCCGTTGCTCTTGGGGCGTAGCGGTGCGGAAGGGAGAAAGAATGTCCTTAAACTCGCCTGTTTTGAAGGTTTGTGGCTCCACACCGTATCTTTCCAGCAGTTCGCCAAAGCTGAGGCCACTGATGATCACCCCAATGCTGCCGGTGAGGGTGCCGGGATTGGCATAGATTTTGTCGGCAGCACTGGCCACATAGTACCCACCGCTAGCAGCAATATCCTCCATGAAGGCGATTACCGGCTTGCCCACTTCGTGTAGGGCTGTTACAGCTCGATACAGTTCCTGGCTGGATCCCACCGCGCCACCTGGACTGTTGATCCGCAGTAGCACTGCTTTTACAGAGCGATCCCGCACCGCATCCCGGAGCTGATCCAAAGGGGAGGTGGGCAAACTGACGAACCCCGAACCGCGAGGCCCGCCTATGGTTCCTTCCAGGTTGACCAACTCGATTCGATCCCCTCCCCGCGCTGCTTCCAAGCTGACTCCTCCCCGAGAAGGTTCCGGTGTGGGACGGGTTCCCCCGACAATAGCTGCAATCAAGCAGATCACCACCAAAGAGGCTGCCAAGATGCGGTTGAGCTGGTTCCCTTGTGTCATGATCCCCTCGATAGCCACTGACTCTTTTCTATCACCCGTTAGGTCTCTCCGGTAGCAGACACTGCTGCAGGAGATGTCCACGTCTGGCTCCTGGGCTATTGACAGGAATCCAACACCTTCTTAGGATAAATATCCGATGCTTTTCCCCAAGCAAGTTCTACGGCTGTTCCTGTCGTCGTCAGATTGGTTTCTCAGCTGGGGTTAGGTGGGTTGGGGCTTTAGCTCAGTTGGTAGAGCACTTCAATGGCATTGAAGGGGTCAGCGGTTCGAGTCCGCTAAGCTCCATGTTCTCCGAAACCGCTTGTGGAGCGGGTTTTATCGTTTAAATAAACAGAAGGATCCGTGGTGGAGATCCAACATCCAAATCCTTGATCTGGGCGAATGTTTGTTTGTGGCTCCTCGCCGGTGCTGTTTGATGCCTATCTTCTCTTCGCTCCGATGACTCTCGTTAAGTTAAGTCAGGATGGAGAGTAGGGGCACCACGAGTTTGGCATCCATGGACTTGATCCTCTCTCATCAATCGGCAGATTTCGATACCCTTGGGGCGGCAGTCGGGGCAGCACGGCTGTTTCCAGGGGCGCGGATTGCCTTAACTGGGGGATCCCTGCCGGGGGTGCAGGAGTTCTTGTCTTTACACCGAGATGAATTTCCCCTGATCGAGCTGCGTTCGCTGGATCTGCAGCAGGTGCGGCGCTGGATTTTGGTGGATTGTCATGATCCGGATCGCCTTGGTAAAGTTGCCTCCTGGTTGAGTGCCCCTGGAACGGTGATTGAGATTTTCGACCACCACGTCGGGGATCCAGAAACTCCCCCAGAAGCTTTCTGGCCCCATCAGACGGTGCTCAGCCACGTGGAAGCGGTGGGGGCAACCTGTACATTGCTGGTGGAGCGGATCCGAGCTGCCGGGATCCCACTCAGTCCGTTCGAGCGCTTGGCCTTGGCCCTGGGCATTCACATGGATACAGGATCCCTGACTTTTCCGGAGACCACGGTGCGGGATGCTGAGGCTCTGGCTTGGCTGCTGGGTCAGGGGGTGAATTTGATCCTATTGCGACGTTTTTTGGGAGATGGCCTCACCCCAGAGATGCGGGAATTGCTCAGCCAGGGCCTAACCCAGATGCAGGTGCACCAGGTGAGGGGTTATCGGTTGGCGGAGTGGCGGCTGGATCTGCCGGAGTTTGTCCCAGGTCTAGCCGGTTTGGTGATGCGGCTGATGGATCTAACGGATGTGGATGTATTGATCCTGGTGGCGCGGCAGGGGGAACGGCTGAGTGTGATCGGGCGGGCCAGACAAGAGTTTGCTCAATTGGGCCAACTGATGGGCCGCTATGGAGGGGGTGGCCATGATTGTGCGGCAGCAGCCACCCTGAAAGCCAGTGCAGAGCAGCCTCTGCCCAACCCAGAGGAACTGGCCCAAGAGCTGATGAGCGCCTTGGAAGAGCGGATCCCGGCTCCGGTTACTGCGCAGGATCTGATGTCAGCTCCAGTGCGGACGATTCGCCCGGAAACCACGATTGACGAAGCGCAGCGGGTGTTGTTGCGCTACGGACATTCGGGATTGGTGGTGGTGGAAGCGGAAGCCAAACCGGTAGGGGTGATCTCGCGGCGGGATATTGACATTGCGCTGCACCACGGTTTTGGCCATGCCCCCGTCAAGGGCTACATGACCAAGGAGGTGAAAACCCTCTCGCCCGATACACCCCTGGCTCAGATCCAGCAAATGATGGTGAATTGGGATATTGGTCGGCTGCCGGTGCTCAAGGATGGTCAACTGGTGGGCATTGTTACCCGCACCGATGTGCTGCGCCACTTGCATGAGTTGCCGTCTTTTTCGCCGGCATTGGCCCTCAAGGGGGATCCCCATTCCAGCTTGGATCTCAGCTTTGCCGACTTATCTGAGCAACACCGGCAGCTGCTGCAAC
>JAUQVI010000046.1:0-15955 GCA_039794885.1 Thermostichus sp. DG02_5_bins_236 | reverse complement strand
AAACTTGGTTCTGTACTGACACAGCGAGATGAAGTCGCTGCGATTGGTAGATGGTATTTTTGGTTCTTATTGCTTGTCAGCTAACCAGAGAAAGAACTGCTCGCTAAGGAGGCTGACCTTTTGGGTTGTGTACAATTTCAACAAATGCAAACCAAATGACAGGGCAGCTTCAACTCTTGGCGAGCCTTCTTGTCCGAGCGCTATTGGCTCAGATAGCAGCTCTACGACATGAGGCTTTGCCAGGAAATTGAGGTTATGCCATTATCCCCAAGAGTCAAAAAAGTTCAAAATAAACATTAAGATAATTAAGACAAACCGAAGCTTCTAAGAAAGTTCATCCTAGACCAAATCCCTCTAGGCTAATCGGGAATCGGTAGGGTATCGTTCAATCAAGTTCACGTCCCAATACAAAAAGCAATCATTAGAGTGAGTTCCATCGAGTGGTCTAACAGCTCTGAGGGTACAGGCTCCCTTTTGAACCTAAGGTTTTTAGCTTAAAAAATAGTTATGGGGTCTATGGCATTATGGCTTACCAAATTTCGGGTGAGTGTATAGGTTGCAATATCTGCATAACCAGTTGCCCTACCCAAGCCATCACTAACCAAGATGGAGAATATTGGATTAACCCTCTCCTGTGCAACAATTGTGAAGGATTTTTCCCAGAACCTCAATGTCTAAGCTTATGTCCTGATTCAGCTCCCCAGCCTTATGAAGCGATGAAAGGGCGCAATCGCAGCATTGTTGCACGCATTCGCAGCAGTCCGCCTCTGTTTTTGAACGGCCAGAATCAGGCTTTTGCCTCGTCAATTGTAGTATGGGAAACCTGTAATTTCCTGTCTCAGTTTTCATCCTTACCCTTAGAGCATCAGGAGAACAACCAGGTTTACTATCGCAAATCCGTCAGCCACAACCAGGGATCCCTAACCCTCTGTGGAGAAGGGAGCTCGGAGGACTCCACAACAGATGTGCGGGCTGCCTGCCTGCACCTGATCTTTGCTGCCTATGCCACAGGTCTGGAGGTGCCCTGGAAGGAGTCCTTCATCTGCACGGATCAGCAACTGGAGTCGTATTTGGGCTGGGATAAACGCAAAGATTTGAGCAAAATCGCCCGTCTCCATCTGTTGATGAGCTGGGTAGAGCAGGTGTGCCAAATCAAGGTCAGCATCGATTGGCCTAGCCAAGGCAGAGTGAAGGGGTTTTCGGTGCCCTCAGGATCCTTGTGGAAGCTGGTGAAGATGCAACGCCACTTTCAAAAAGACGAGCAAGGCTGCAACCATCTGGTGGGTTTGACCTGGGTCATTCAACCGGGAGCGTGGACGCAGTACTTTTTGAATCGGCAGGGGTGCCGCAGGCGGGAAGCCTTCTACCAGTACGGCAGCTTGCCCCTATCGCTGTTGCAAGCGGTGATGAGCTATTGGCAACACCATGAAGGAGCTGTGCGCCTGCTGCTGTGGCTACTGTTTAAGGTGCGGATGGGGCGGCAACAACGTCTAACGGTGCCCACCTTGATGCGGGTGGCTTATGGAGAAGAGCGATTGCAACAGGCGCATCTCAACCTGCAGGAGCGCAAGCGGCTGATACGCACTTTCGAGAGTGATCTGGAAGTTCTCAACCACTACGGTCTCAAGCCGGAGTTTGACCCGCTCACCTACCCGTCCAACCTGCAGCCTCTGTGGGCCCGATTAGCAGAGATACCAGAGGATGCTGATGAGGCACTGGACTTTTGGATCGAGGATGCCAACAAGGGGGGACCCCTGACGGCCACCGGGCCACGCGGCAAATGGGGTCTTTTGATGCAAGCTCGTATCCAGCGGTTTCACTTACCTCCTGACTGGCAGGCTGTAACCGGTCAAACCAGAAAGTCTTCCACCCGCAAATCCGGATCCCGCCGCCGCCGCAAGGCCAAATCTGACCTGGAAGCAATAGCATCTGAACGTCCCAGAACCTCCACTGAGATGTTTGAACAAACCCCATTCGGTTCCGACAACTCCCTGACCGGAGCTGATATCTCGGCAGCCCGACAGCAACGGGGCATTAGCCAGAGACAGTTGGCCCAACGGCTAGGACATAGCCAAAGCTGGGTTCGGGACATAGAGAATGGACGCTTGCAAATCAGACCCAATGATCGTAAGCGCCTCCTCAAGGCCCTACACTCAGGTTCCGAACAGCAGCAAGCCTAGACCAGAGCTTCTGTTGGTCTTCTATTCCACAGCAATGATCACATCGGAGGCTTTGATAGCGGCATAGGCTTCCTTCCCAACTTCTATCCCCAAGCGTTCAGCGGAGGCCTTGGAAATAATACCTGTGATCTCCAGTCCGGGTGCGATCTCCAGAACAATCTCAGCACTTACCATGCCCATAGTGACACTTTTTACAGTTCCCTTAAACAGGTTTCGGGTACTCATTTGCATGATCTTTGTCTCCATTCGAGCGACAGCAACCGTTAATACAGGCGGTGAAAGGGCAAGATTAGGCAGCCATGTCCTCAACCTAGACCCTGGACAAGCCTAAGGTGCCAAAGTTTTCTGCATGCAACCTCCAACCTCAAAGAGGTCATTTAACCTTGACTTTCCCCTTGGTATTCTACTCCCCAAAACTTTTCCTTGAGTTCAGAATGCTACCAAAAGCCTGAAGTTGATGATCGATTCTAAAGTCTGGTAAGTCAGGATACGAAAAAAATGGGTATGTTCGCCTATCTTGGGTGTCATTGTTGGTCAAAATAACCTGCTATGAAACGAAGAGCTGTACTTTTGCTGGCAGGGATCCTAGCTGCCGTAACCTCTGTCCTGGCTGGGGATCTTGCCCTGACTCAGACTCAGTCGATTTTAGTGGGTGCTGCAGTAAGCCTCCAGCCAGCCTTGACGGAGATTGACGCACTATTTAAGGCTGTCCATCCCGACATCAAGGTTGAGTACAACTTTGCCAATTCCGGTTCTCTTCAACAACAAGTGGAGCAGGGTGCTCCTTTGGATGTAGTCTTTTTTGCAGCGGCTTCCTTCATGAATTCACTTGAGGAGCAAAACCTGTTGGTGAAGGGATCCCGACGGGATATTCTCAGTAACCGCATGGCCTTAATTGTGCCCGCCGATTCCGACACTAGCCTTGAGGATTTTGCCGGGCTGACGGCAGAGGAGATTCAAATTCTCTCCATTGGAGATTTACAGGCCATGCCCGCTGGGCGGTATGCCGAGGAGATTCTCACCCAAGCTGAGGTGTTTGAAGAGCTACGAACCAAGATGGTTTTTGCCAGCACGGTGCGGGAAATCCTGACAGCAGTGGAGGAGGGTAATGCCGATGCCGGGATCCTCTTTACTTCCGATGCCCAGTTGTCGGATCGGGTGCGGGTGGTGGCTACAGCGGATCCGGTGACGCCGATTGTCTATCCGGCTGCTTTGGTAAGGGATACACCTGCTGCTCGAGCTTATTTGGAGTTTTTGACCACAGCGGAGGCAGGGGCAGTTTTCCTGGGGTACGGATTTATCCGCCTGTGAGGGAGCTCTGTCAGAATTTATTCGGAATTTATCCAGATCTATTCATATGAGGATCTCAGAGAGCTTCCATGAAGTCGAAAAAAGTTGTACCTGACCTTGAATGATTGACTACGATCTGTCCCCCTTGTGGATCTCGTTGCGGATTGCCGGATTGGCCACAGGTATCACCTTTGTGGTGGGTACACTGGCGGCCTATGGGATGCTGCACTACCGGGGTCGTTGGCGCTCCCTGATTGAGGCGGTCTTGATTGCGCCGTTGGTATTGCCGCCGACGGTGGTGGGGTTTGCCTTGCTGTTGCTGTTGGGGCGGCGGACGATCTTGGGACAACTTTTGGCTTCGCTGAATCTATCGGTGATCTTCACCTGGTATGCCGGGGTGATCACGGCAGTGGTGGTGGCTCTACCGCTGATGTACCGCACGGCCTTGGGAGCCTTCCAGCAGATTGACCCGACCCTCCTGGCAGCAGCCCGCACCCTGGGGGCAAGCGGGGCCGGGGTTTTTGGGCGGGTGTTGCTGCCCCTGGCCTTGCCGGGGATCCTGGCTGGGGTCACCCTTAGTTTTGCGCGGGCATTGGGGGAGTTTGGGGCCACTTTAATGCTGGCGGGCAACATTCCCGGCCGCACCCAAACCCTATCGATGGCCATCTTCTTTGCGGTGCAGGCGGGGGATATGCGGGGGGCAGCCTTCGGCTCAGCCCTGATCCTGATACTGTCGCTGGGGATGGTGACGGCGGTTAACCTCTGGTTTCAACGGCAGCCCCTCTCCAGGAACCGTTCCCGCAGCCCATCTCTACCGGCAGTACCCTCGACACTGGCCAGTAGGGATCCCGATTCTCTGGCCCCGCGCCTGTGGGTGGATATCCGCAAGCGGCTGCCCCATTTTGAACTGCGGGCTCACCTGACCAGCCAGGGCCAACCCTTGGGCCTGTTGGGGGCCTCCGGCTCTGGCAAAAGTCTGCTGTTGCGCTGCATTGCCGGTATTGAAACCCCAGATGCCGGCCGCATCCTGCTCAATAACCGGGTATTGTTCGATGCCGAGCAAGGGATCCGTCTGCCTAGTGCCCAGCGGCGGGTCGGAGTCATCTTTCAAAACTATGCCCTGTTTCCCCATCTCACGGTTAGGCAAAATATCGCCTTTGGGATCCCTGCCAGGTTGAGCGAGGCAGAAAAGCAGGAGCAGATCCAGACTCTGCTGAAGTCTATCCAACTTGGAAAGTGGGAAAACCATTACCCCAGCCAGCTCTCGGGAGGACAGCAGCAGCGGGTGGCCTTGGCCCGTGCCCTTGCCTCTGATCCGGAGATTTTGCTGTTGGATGAGCCTTTTTCGGCGTTGGATACCCACCTACGCAGTCATCTCGAACACCAGATGGGCGAGTTGCTGGCAGACTACAAGGGGGTGAGGATTTTGGTTACCCACAATATGGACGAGGCCTTTCGGCTGTGTGGGGATCTGGCGGTGCTAGAACAGGGGCAGGTTGTGGCTCAGGCGGATAAGTATCGCTTGTTTGAGTCTCCCCCCTGCCTCAGTGTCGCTCAACTCACGGGGTGCAAAAATATCTCGCCAGCGCGGCCTCTTGGCCCCCAACGCATGCTTGCTTTGAGCTGGGACTGTGAGTTGCAAATCCGGGGATCCTGCTCAGGAGAGCATATCGCCATTCGTGCCCATCACCTCACCTTGAGGCGGGATGGATCCCTTCCCAATACCTTTCCCGCCTGGTTAATCAAATGGAGCGAAACCCCCCATCGCTTTACCCTCTTTTTTAAGCTCAATAGCCCGCCCTCCCATAGCCAGGACTATCACCTGCAGGTAGAGGTCTTACGGGAGCGGTGGCAGGAGATGCAAAATTGGGGATCCCCGTGGTGGCTACAGCTGGATCCTGGCCATTTAATGATGTTCTGAGAATGTCGTGAACTGCTTCCTGGAAGATCCAAAAATGAGTGTGGCTATTTGTCTTCATGGGGAAGGCCATCAATCGCCTTGACAAAAGGGTTGGGCATAAGATTTTGTGTCAAGTGATCCGGGGAAGGACTGTATGCTACCAATACCATATAAATTTGTGTCATCACTCCGTTCACACTTTTTTTGTAACTCAGTTCAGTTTTAGATGCTCTTTCAGAAATTCCATTATCCCCCACTGTTGCTGATAGGCTTCCCTAATTTCCTTGTCATCCATAATCTCTTTTTCTACATTTGTTGCCAATCAATACTCTACCTGGGTCTCTAAATCACAAAAAATAAATATCCTAATCTTTCTCCCGTCTACATCTAATGTCCCATCATTCTCAACTTTCCAGTTGTTCTGAATGCGAATTAAAAATAGCTTGTTGCTCCCCATAAACTCCTTGAATAATTTCTTGCTCACAAAGCCTCCATCTCCCACTGCTAGACTATTCTCAAGCATTATCCCTAAGACTAGCTCCTCAAAATAGGCATCATGTCTCTCACCAAAATGAATCAATACCTCACGGGTTACCTATGTCTCTCGATTCAAGGACTTTAACTACTTGACTTGGTGGTGTTGCTCTGCCCAAAAGAGCTTATTGGTCAAACTGATTGTTATTGAGTCAAAAGGACTCACATCTTTCTGGTTAACCTGACGACGGTCTTGCTGTGGTAAGTCTACAAAGAGCCAGTGGATAGCTTGTAAATCTCGACTGAAACAAGCTCTGGAAAATGATGACAAACTGCATTGAGTATCGGTGTGGTTGAGTTGAAAGAAGAGTGCTCTTAAACGGGTGACCGATTGATCAAAAATGTAGGTCAGCCAGATCTAGACGAACAGCTGAGTGTTTGTCATGGGGTAGTCGTGGCTAGGGAGATGAGCCAACAGAGATTTGACGACCCCGGATAGAGAGCGTAAGCTAGTTATTACTAAATACGTTCCTTATACGTTCCTTTTAGGGCCTAGATTACTATATCTGGCCTTTTTATTGCTCTTTAAGCTATCGTGCAACACTTTTGACATTTTTCTTTAGATATTACTCAAAATGGGTTGCTGATTCTATTTCTCTGGCATCAGCTCTTGCTCCCCTTACTATCCATCTGAAGGGTAAAAACCTATTATTCCCCTCGATAGATATTTATAATTTGCTGCAACAAGCGAATTGCTTCTGCCTTGGGTCTTTGAAAGGAATTGCGTCCGATAATCGAGCCGAAACCGCCTCCATCCCGAATGCCGCGAATTTCTTCGAGCAGTTCTGTTTCCCCAATCGCAGGTCCACCGGAAAAAATTACGATCCGCCGCCCATCAAAAGCACACTGCACCACATGCCGCACACGATCCGCCAAGGTTGAAATCGGGATCCCTTCCTTTTCATAAACCTTACGGGCTGCTTCCTGTTCAACATGAGCGGTGGGCAGTTTGACCTTGATGATATGAGCTCCCAACTGAGCCGCAATATGAGCCGCATAGCCACAAATATCGATGGCGGTTTCCCCCTGCTTAGAAATGCCGGATCCGCGTGGATAAGACCAGATCACCACCACCAACCCGTACTGTTTTGCCTCTTCAGCAATGGCGCGAATCTGTTCATACATTTCAAAGCGGTAGCTAGAGCCGGGATAAATGGTAAAGCCGATGCCCACACAACCCAAGCGCAGCGCATCCGCCACACTGCCGGTAATCGCCTGAATTGGATCCGCCTCATTTTGCAAAAGATCGTGGTCGTTCAGTTTCAAAATCAACGGGATCTGTCCGGCAAATTCTCGTGCCCCGGCCTCCAAAAAACCCAATGGGGCTGCATAAGCATTGCAACCAGCTTCGATGGCCAACTGAAAGTGATAGCGTGGATCGTAGGCCGGTGGATTGGGGGCAAAACTGCGGGCTGGACCATGTTCAAATCCCTGATCCACTGGCAAAATCACCAATTTCCCCGTGCCTGACAGGGATCCCTGTTTTAACAATCGGGCTAGGTTGGTCAGGGTGCCGGGGTTGTCGCTGCCATACCAGGAGAGGATCTTTTGCGTAATCTCAGACATGGGAGGAAGTGAGAATGATGATCTCAGGCTAACCTTCTCTCCTGAGAGGAGACTGAGTAGGTCATCTTCTAATCCGGGTCGATGCAGCCTAGAATGTCGCTGGGATCCCTGCTGCAGGGAGAGGAGCGCAAACCATGGTGAAATCTGATTCTGCCCACTTGCTTACCCCTGACTTTCGCCTCAGTTTGGCCATTCTGGCTCTGTCGGTGCCCTTGTTTTGGCTGTCTTTTTGGGCGGCATTGGTCGTGGGGCTATTTGGCCTGTTTTTGGTGGTGCAAACCTCCCTGATTGGGCTGGCCTTTACCAAAACGGCTTTGCAAGTGTACAGCGGCTCCAAGCGGATTCGAGAGTTTCCCTACAGCGAGTGGCAAGACTGGCAAATTTTCTGGCCTTCGCTGCCGATTTTGTTCTTCTTCCGGGAAACCCAGAGCATTCATTTTTTGCCGATGCTGTTCAATCCTGCCGAATTGCAAAGCTGCCTAGAACAACGGGTGGGAGATCTACACCCGAAGCCAGAACCCCTGACTTCAGCAACAGAGAATAGTCCAGAATCTCCAGGCACAGCCGAGTCAGAACAGGCCCCATCCAGTCAGTAAACACCCATGCACAGTTCCAAGATGTGGGTTTGGCAACAAACAGAAGGCTTTCGCTGGTTACAGTGTCAGCTTTTGTCAGATTGGCCCCACGCTTTTGGTTGCCGAGAAATTCACCCGCATAAGCCACCCCAGTTGGCTGCCCGGTTACAACTTTCTCCCCAGCGAGCCGTGTGGGGTCACCAGGTGCATGGCCCCGATTGGATTTGGGCAGACGAAGTGGAGCTAGCTCCAACGACACATCCCTCAATGTTGCCTGAACCACCTTCCGAGGACAGAGAAGTTACCTTAAATCGCCCACAGGTGGATGCCGTAATTGCCCGCCAGGGATCCGACTCCGCTTGGGTATGTACTGCCGATTGTGTACCGATTTTGGTGGCCAGTCGGGAGTGGGTAGCGGCCGTTCATGCCGGATGGAGAGGAACTGCCGCCCGCATTTTGCCCAACGTGTTGCAACAGTTTGCCCAAGCTGGGATCCCTGCTGAACAGATCCGCATCGCCATCGGGCCAGCCATTTCCGGTGCAGTGTACCAAGTCTCCGAAGAAGTGGCAGAGCAGGTCTTGCAAACCCTTCCCTCTTCGTCAACGACCCAATCGGCACTTCTAGAAGATCCTCATCCCGGCAAAGTGCGTCTGGATCTGCGCCAAGTCAACCAAGCCCAGGCCCAGTTCCACGGGATCTCGCCGGAGCACATCGCCCTCAGCCCCCATTGCACCCTCAGCCAGCCGCAAGACTTTTTTTCCTACCGCCGCGATGGATCCCTAAAAGATGAACAGGGTCGCCATTGTGTGCAGTGGTCAGGGATTGGTCTGCGGGCATAGCCGTGTAAAATTGGGAATAATAGCCGCAATACCTATCACTGGCGAGGATGCCATGCTTCGGAGTGCCGGATTGTTTTTTATGGCTCTGTCTCTCTGCCTTGGTTTGCCTGCACAGGCCCAAAGTTCTTTGGGAGCCATCAACCGCGCCAGTCAAATGCAGCTCAATATCGGCGGGCGGGGAGGCTCGACTGCACCCTCTACTAACCCTGGATCTGGGGCAGAAATGGATCCCTCAGTCCCTTCGCCGCAAATGTGGGCAGAATGGCATATTCGGGCAAATGTCTGTACTGGAAACCTATCCACAGAAGAGTTGGCAGAACTATTTCCGATGGTGGATCAAACCTTAGTAGATACTGTCTGTCAGGGGGGAAGTTAGCTGATTAGATCTCATCTGGCAAAACAAGATTATCTGAAGTAGAGATCGTTGCCGCTTGGCGAACCAGTTGTTTGAGCAATTCAGGATCGGAAACTTGATAGATCTGAGTCTGTAAAGATTCTGGTACAGAACCGAAATGAGCTTAATAAGATTTCCATTAAGCTGGCATGGATCCCCTGTTCAATCCCCTACTGGATATCCTGCCGTTCCACAGTCGTTACATAAGGCATATGTTACTCCTGCTCAATAGTCTGAACCTATTGCCAATATTCTGACTCTAACTCAGGTGATAAGTGCATCAGCCAATCAACGAGATTGAACATTGCCAGGATCCCTTCTCGGTCATAGCCCTGCTCATATAATCGACGAGTTAAGTACAGTTTCCATTGTTGCTGTCTGGTCAGATTCTCATCCATTTCTTGTGCTTTCAAATGCGCTAAAATGACCGCTGAATATCTCTTTTCAAGGGTTATCGAAGTCAATAAATAGCTCCTGATTCATCAATTCTAGTCCTGGATATTTTCCTGCTTTACTGATAACCGAAGGTTTATAGAGATCTCTGAAATCAACTCATAAATCTTGATGTAGCTTGAAGACGTAAAAGTAGTTTGAAAAGGCTCGAAAAGCAAGACTGCGAGATATTCTCAATGAGGATGAGTACTGTAACAGAAGAAGAGATTCCAGAAAGCCAAGCTTCCGAAAAAGAACTTAATCCTATGATTATGAATGGACTGAAAAGGGTTGACATCTGAGCTGGGCCAAATGTGAGTCGCCCCAACTAAGTCCTAGGTTCTACAGGTAGACTGAAAAAGCAGTAAGGTAAAAGGAACGTCCAAGGTCGCTGCTGCATGGATTTTGAGAAACTACTGGAAGAGTGGGTTGCAGCCTTCACGGAAGCTGCCGAAGAAAGCCTGGCTTCTCTAGAAAACTTCCTCACCGAACTGGCGGAGCAACTGACCGTACCCTTAGAGGAAACCCTCAACCAATGGGAGCAATTTTGGGGAGTCAGTGAGCCAGAACCGGATCCGGAGCGCTCGAACGAAACATTCAGCACCAGTAGCGTGTACGTCAGCCCGATTGGCTTTGGTGGCTTGGTTGTCTACACCTACATCGCCTCTCCTCCGGGTTGTATTGGGGATCCCACCTGTCGCTACAATGCCCATTCCCTCGAGCTGCGCTGCGCTGTTAACCCCTGTGGTCCCTGTGAAGGTTGTCCCCATTACGAAAAAGCGGATGTGTAGCCATGGGGATCTCGACTTCTCTGGAGAGCCTTTCTGTTGGGCCTTCTGTGTCTTTGCCCTCTAGCACCAACTTGCCACCGAACCCCTGTGAGAGGCTGATCATTGCCCTCGATACAGACACTCTAGAACAGGCTTTAGAGTGGGTGGATCTCCTGCCTCAGGTGCTGTGGTGGAAGGTGGGTTTAGAGCTGTTTACGGCGGTTGGATCCCCGATTTTGCAGGCCCTGAAGGAGCGGGGCAAACGGATTTTCTTGGATTTGAAACTGCATGATATTCCCAATACGGTAGGGCGTGCTACCCGAGTGGCCATTGGCTATGGGGTAGATCTGCTCACCATTCATGCCAGTGGCGGTAGTGCTATGTTGTGTGCAGCGGCTGAAGCAGCCCAATCCAGCCCCTGTCGGTTGTTGGCGGTTACCCTCCTGACTAGCCTCAGTCCCTTACAGATCCAGCAGGAGTTGTGTATTGAGTCGGATCCGGCTGACTACGCTCTACATTTGGCCCAACTGGCCCAAGCACAAGGGTTGACGGGGATTGTCTGTTCACCGCAGGAAGTAGCACGGTTGCGTCAGTCCTTGGGGCCGGATGTCTTGTTGGTGACCCCAGGGATCCGCTTGGTTGCCTCTTCAGATCAGGATTCTGGTCACGTTCATGAAACCAAGTCCTCGAGAGAACACGGGCTGCAGGACGGTGATGCCCTGCATCGTGCGGGGCACGACCAACAACGAATTTGGACTCCGGCTAGAGCCTTACAGGCAGGGGCAGATTATTTGGTGGTGGGTCGCCCGGTAACGGCTGCTCCGGATCCCGTAGTTGCTTTTCAACAGTTGTGTGATGCTGTTACCCGTTGAGCCAAACGCCAAGTGGGCCAGGGATCCCTTGGCTCAAAATGGTCAGAGGGCCAGATCCCATAGGTGGCATTGGTTAAAGGTGGGTTTATCTGGAGCGACTGTCTTGGGTTTGTTTGGCCTGCCTGCCCTGAGCCAAGCCAGGGGAGAACACTGTTTGGCTGACCCGCAAACTTGGGCAGCAGGACTGACCGAACAGTTGCCCTTATTTCTAAATTTGGCCTTGAGCCGCTCTCGTTCCGAGTTTCAGGTGGTGTTGGTGGGAGAACCTGAGGTGGAGCCCCTAGTGGGCCAGGCCCTGGCCCACCTCTCTTCACTAGAGGGTTTACCCATCCCCGCAACGGGATCCCCTCCACAGGGCTTTCAACTCTATTTCACCACCCTAGAACGCCGCTTGGTTCTGAAGCCCCATACGGAGAGGAGCCAAAACCCCTTGGTTGGCCGTCATACTGAGAGCATTCAACTGGCCTACGAGGCTTATGTTCTCCGCTCTACCCCTAGGGATCCCTGGCAACTGGTGCGTCTGCAGGTTACTGGATCTGGCGTAGCCATCCGCGATGTTACGGATGGAATCACTGCCCAAGCGATCCGAAGCTGGCAGCAGGCCGGTTGCCCCTTGACGGGCGATCTAGAGTTAACTAAGCCTTCCTTGTGAGTATGAGGGCCTCCGGTTGCGTAAGCGATGCTTACATTTTGGAATTGCGCCTGAGGAGAATGAAATTTCCCCCTGCTACTCCCCGCAATCCTCTGCGCAAGCCCCGTGGTTCAGCGCCTCATCTGAGCTTAAGGAGCAAACGCCAGCGCTTGGGAGGATCCCTTTATCCGTTGGGTAACTGGCTACTTTGGGGTGGCATGGGACTCCTGCTCGGTCAGCGTCTGCGATCCATCAGCCAACCGGCACATTTGCTGTGGTGGCGGGTGTTACCTGTCAGTGGTTCTGAGGGATCCCTCTATTCGGGCCAAACGGAACTACCGCTATTTCAGTGGATTGCTGGTGGATTTCTATCTTGGCTGGCGCAAGGGACAGGGATCCCGATTGAGGCTGTGCTGAGAGTGATGTCGGTGCTGGCCTGCCTGGTGGTTTTGATCCTGTGCTGGAACTGGGGCAATGTCTGGAGTGCGGGCTTGTGGGGATTAAGCCCCTGGGTTCTCACTCAAGGGTTAGAGCCGGGCAGTGAGATTTTGGGCAGCTTGGTTTTGTTCTGGAGTTGTGGCGTGGGTTCCTCTTTCCGCTGGGGGGGGGTGGCCCTGGCCTGTGCCCTCACACTCAAAGTTTGGCCTTTAGCGCTTCTGTTGATGGGGCTATGGCTTAGCCAGCAGTGGCCTCGACAGCAGTGGCGGGGGGCGGGTTTAACCCTGCTGGTGATGGGGCTTTCCTGGCTAGGGCGAACGGATTTGCCTTCGGTGGTAACAGTTTCTACCCTGTCTTCATATCGTCTGAGCTACTCAAGCAGCCTGGCCGTTTTGGCCACCTTGATGTTGCCTTTGGGCTTGACCCTAGTGCGGCTCGGCTGGCCTTGGTTGGAGCGACAGCACACCCTAATCAGCTTGGCCAGTTTTGGGCATGTCTTGTGGATGGGGTTGCTGGCCTTGCTGGTTTGGGGGCCACAGGTCAATGGTTTACAGCAGAGTGCCCGTTGGGGCTTGGTGGTGCTGCCCCTGCTGTGCTTAAGTGCCGGCGGGGTCTTGGCGGAGATCCCTCATCCCACTTGGCGACGTGTGCTGGGATCCCTGCTGCTGAGCAGTTCTTTCCTGTTATCGTGGCAAGCATTGACCTAAGCTCAACAATTTCCTGTTTTGTTCCCTACTTCTATGACCCAAGCCCCTATTCGTCCGCAGTTACACAGCCTGTTTGCCGAGCGCGCCCAGACCCTCATCCCTCCCCCCTTTGGTGCGGAGATTCCCGGTGCGGTGCCGGTGGTGACCAGTTTTGCCTTTGGACTGGCGGATCCCACTCTGTTTCCTAAGGCTGAGTTGGTCCAGGCGACCGCAGAGGTGTTGGCGGAGGATGGGGATGATGCCCTGAATTACGGTGGGACTTTTGCTGGGCTGATCGACTTGGTGTTGCAGTTGATGCAGGCCAGAGGGATAAAAGCCCAGACGGAGAACCTACTCATGAGCTATGGCTCAGGGCAGATCCTGGGTTTACTGCCACAGGTCTTTGTGGAACCGGGGGATGTGGTGATTGTAGAAGGGCCAACTTTTATGGGGGCCGTCAGCCGTTTTGCGGCGGCTGGAGCACGTCTTATCTCGATTCCAGTGGATGGGGAGGGGATGGTTGTGGATCACTTGGAGCAAGTATTGCGAGACTTGGCTCGACAAGGGATCCGTCCCCGTTTTATCTACACCATTCCCACCTTCCAAAACCCAAAAGGCTCAACTCTCTCCTTATCGCGGCGACAAAAGTTGGTGCAGTTGGCGGCTGACTACGGCGTGGTGGTGGTGGAGGATGACGCCTACTACGATCTGCGCTTCGGCGGGGAACCCTTGCCAACTCTGGCTTCTATGGATCGTGAGGGCTGGGTGCTTTATGTGGGGACGTTCTCCAAGATTGTTGTGCCGGGGGTACGGGTGGGCTGGGCCTGTGGTCATCCTGAGATCATTCAGCGGTTGGAGATGTTTCGCAGCGAGGGATCCCTGGGGCCATTTTTAGGGCGCGTGGTGGCTCGCTATTGTGCAGAAGGCCGCTTGCAACGCCACATCCAACATCTAATCCAGCGTTACCGAGAAAAGTGCCAGCTAATGCTAGATACTTTGGCGCAAGCCTTTCCAGAGGATGTCCGGGTTGAGGCTCCAGGAGGCGGTTTTTTTGTCTGGTGTGAGCTGCCCCCTGACCTCACGGCAACCGAGCTGCTCAAAACGACCCGAGAGTTGGGCGTCACCTTCTTACCCGGTACCCGCTGTTTTGCAGATGGCCAAGGCGATCAGGCTCTCCGCCTTGCCTTCAGCTACCAGCCGGATGAACGCATTGTGACCGGGATCCAAACCATCGGCAAAAAGATGCACGCACTCCGTAACAGGCATTAACCTCAATTATTCAGGCTCCACGGGCAAAGCCTCAAAACGCATTCCCACCCCCAACCGCCCCCCATTCACCCAATCCCAGGTGGATTGCTCCTTTTTCCCAGGCAGTTGGGCCCGTTGAATCAACAGGGATCCCTCCCCGGTCGCCACATACACGCCCTCGCCCTTGGCCAATCCCACCACCTCTCCGGGTTGTTGGCTCTTGGGTAGGTCTGACGGAGCAGAGTGCAGTTGAGGCGAGACAGAACGAATGATCTTGAGGCGTTGTCCCTGCAAGCTGGTAAAACACTGGGGGGAAAAAGCACGAATTTGATTGTGTAAAGCCTGAGCGGAGCGGCTCCAGTCCAGATGAAAATCTTGTTTTTTGAGTAAAGGAGCGTAGCTGGCCAGGGATCCCTCCTGAGGAATGGGGGTTAGTTCCCCCTTTTCCAGTTTCAACAGGGTTTCCACCAGAAGCTCTGCTCCCAGTTGGGCCAGTTGGGGTGCCAATTCCAAGCTTGTTTGCTCGGGGCCGATGGGGAGACTGGCTTGTAGAAGAATTGCGCCGGTATCCATGCCTTCATCCATAAGCATGGTGGTAATGCCCGTTTCTGCCTCGCCCTTGGCAATAGCCCACTGAATCGGGGCTGCACCCCGGTAGGCCGGCAACAGGGATCCATGCACATTGACACAGCCCAGCCGCGGCATTTGTAGCACCGTTGACGGCAAAATCTGTCCGTAGGCCACCACCACAAACACATCCGCCGAGAGTGCCTTGAGGGCCGCCAAAACCCCCTCATCCCGTCGCAGGCGCGTCGGTTGCCAGACCGGGATCCCCTGTGCTTGGGCCAAGACTTTTGTGGGCGGAGGTAGGATCTTCTGCCCCCGCCCCTGAGGACGATCCGGCTGACACACCAAGCCCACCACCTCAAATTCGGGTCGTTGCAACAGGATCTGCAGCGAGGGTAAAGCAAATTCTGGTGTGCCGAAAAAGACAATCCGCATGACTGAATAGAATCAGGATTGTCCCTCAGTGTAGAGGGGATGAGGGATGGGTTTCGGGATTGTCCTCCCACCCATGTACTGTTTTGGATGGCGGTTCTGGCTGAGCTTTCGGTTCTGACTGTAGAGCATCCGTCAGAGGAAGCTGCCTGTTTTCCCCCAAGCCCGAGTTGGGTATGTCTTGTCGGAGATGGGCGCGAACCGGGGGAGCTTGCCAAAAGCTAGCTTCTTTGAGATCAAACTCCTGACTCCAGGTGGGGAAGAACGACCCCAGTTTCTGACCAGAAAGCCGCAACTGCTGCAAAAAGATCAACTCTAAGCGAGCCAAGGTTCGTCGCATGAAATCCCTGGCCCAGTCTGGATCTGGAGCTTCAACAGCTTGCAGATTAACCTGTAACAGACCCAGCTTACGATTCAGGTGAATGCGGGCCTGGATCCCTTCCCGGCGCAGCAGGTAGTTCAACAAGTAGTGAATGGCCTCCACATCCCCCTGTTTGGCTCGGTAAAGAGGGCCGTCAGGATTGAGCTGAACTTGTCCTTCCCATTGTCGGTGCCATTCCGGGATCTCTTCTGTTGCCGGAAAGGCAAAGATCTCCACCC
>JAUQVI010000045.1:0-16388 GCA_039794885.1 Thermostichus sp. DG02_5_bins_236 | reverse complement strand
CTATCAATAGCCTGAAAGAGGGATTAGATACCGTGGGGCACACAGGAATCAAAGCTTGGGGAGAGAACAACCGCTATCTGAATCAAGCAATTGCTTCAGGTAAGTCGGCTCGCTGAACCAAGCATCCCACGTGCCTCAGCCGTGGGAGTGTCAACCGCATCCAAGTCTTTGTCATGAACCGTTTGGCCCGGATCGGAGAGGCGCAACGCCAGAGCCGCCAAGAGCAACACCGCCGAGCCCACCCCAAAGGCCACCCAAGGCCCCAAATCCAAAATGAACCCACTGGCTAGCGGCCCCATTGCTCCCGCTACACCACCCACCAAAGTCAGAATGCTGGCCGCCTGAGGCAACCCCGACGAGAAGGCATAACGACCCAACAGGGACAGAGCTGGGCTGCGGAAGATCGTCATGCACAAAGCCCAGGCCACCAGGAGAACAATCAACAGGGATCCCATCCCATTTGCTGCATCTGTCCCCAAAAAAGCTACCATTGGGATGGCAATAAAACAGGTCGCTGAGAGGATCACCCCCACCGACACGAAGGGAAAACGATTCCCCAGCCATCGCTGCGTTTAGTCAGAAAAACTGCCCATTAGGGGCTTCATCACTGCCCCCAGCAGATTCTCCCAGCAGATTCTCAATGATCAGCAGGATCGTTGCCAAACCTGCCGCTAAGCCCATGTCCACCATTAGGTTGGGCAAGTAAAGGTTAAGGTTATAACTCACCCAGGTTAGTGCAATGGATCCCTGGATGGCAGCCAAACCAAACACCTGCGCCCACAAAATTGAGTTGGGATCCCGAGTTTCCATGCTTCTCCCGTTCGGCAGGTTGGGCCCATGCCTATCCTAATCCAGGCTTTGCACCCGAGAAAGAAACATCGCCGCGTTCTCAGGGTTGGGTCGGATCCCTTTTTTCGGAGTCGAAGGCCTATCGCTCCGCTTGAGCATTTAGGTTAGATACGATCAAGTACATCACAAAAATAAACAGTGCAACCAGCGTCATAGGTCAATCCTCAAGTCAGGTCTCTGAGTTGTGAGAGATAGGGGATCCATCCGGGCTGACGGAGTCGATACCTTCGTAGTCTTTTATTCTACAAGACTTGTCTGGGATTGAGATCAATCGTATCGAGGAACACGGTTTTCCGCACTCCCCCATCTAGGTAAATCCCCACAATTGCGTTCGTCGAGTGGGTAACGGGCTGCCGGCTGACTACAGTAGGGAGAAGCGGGCAGGGACTGAATATGATGCTGGAAACATTGACCGAGGCGTTAGGGATCCCGTCACGGCTGGTGGTCTTGGGGTTTTACACAGGCTTGGCGGTAGTGGTCTACCTAGGTTTAGGGGCATTGATCTGGCTAAAACCCATGCCTGTAGCGAAGAAACCCTACCTAACCTGGTCGGTGTTACTGCCACTGATCTTTCTCCCTTTGTGGATTGGTGCTAACGCTTGGATTGCCCTAGTGGCTCTGATCTCCATATACGGCTTTAAGGAATTTGCCCGTGGAATGGGTCTCTATGCCGAGCGCATCTATGTGGCATCTATGTGGTATTGGTCTACATCGTTATTATTGGTCTGGCTTTGTGTGCTGCCTCTGGAAGTTATGGCTTGTTCATGGCTTTGCCGGTTTGGGGAGCGGCTTTGGCCACTGCCTTGCCGGTGTTCACCAATCGTTATGAGGAGTCGATACAGCGGGTGGCCCTCACCATTATTGGCCTCGTTTACTTTGGTTGGTTTCTGGCCCATCTCGGCTACCTCAGCCAGTCTCGCTATGGAGTGGGCTATGTGCTGTATGTGGTACTGGCCACCCAATTCAATGATGCCTTGGCTTTCTTATGGGGTAAGTTGCTGGGCAAAACCTCTTGGACACGACTTTCTCCCAAAAAGACGATTGAGGGATCCCTGATGGCCTTGGTTTCCAGTTTGGTACTGGCCTATTTGAACTGGCCCATTGCCTTTCCCCACTTTCCAGCTTGGCTGGTGGGGATCACCGGACTGTTGGTGGGAATCGGTGGGCAAGTGGGGGATTTGGTGATGAGTGCGTTCAAACGAGATTTGGGCATTAAAGATTTCGGTGAATTGTTGCCTGGACACGGCGGCATTTTAGATCGGGTGGATAGCCTACTTTGGGTGAGCCCTCTCTTTTTTCATACAGCCAGGTTCTTCTTCAAAGGAGATTTTGGCTATTAAGTAGGTCGGGATTATTCCCTACGTGAAGGAACTCAACTCACCTCGCCCCCACCATCATCTCCCTCAAAAAAACGTTGGCCACCAGGATTCCGAACACTGCCAAAATTGCCATCCCGTAGAAGATATAGCTATAGCTGCCCAGCCAGTCGCGGATCTGGCCTGTGAGCATTGTCCCGGTCAGCGCCCCAACCCCATAAGCTGTAAAGACAACCCCATAGTTTTGGGCATAGCGAGCGGGGTTAAACAGGCGCAGGGTGAGAGTAGGGGCCATCGCCAGCCAGCCCCCCAGACAGAACCACAGCAACGAAAATGCCACCCAGTAGGACACCAGGGATCCCTCAGGAGAAAAAATCATCAGTCCACAGGCCAGGATCACCAAGCCATAGGATCCCGTGGCCACCTGATGGGGTTGAAAGTGGTCGGCCAGCCAGCCGAATAGAGGACGGCTTAGCCCATTAAACATGGCGAACAAAGCCACGCTACTAGCGGCCAATGTGGGATCCAAGCCGATCAGTTCTTCTCCCACCGGGCTAGAAATGCCAATCGCACTTAGCCCAATTAAGGTGCCGATGGCGTAGCAGATCCACAACCCGTAAAATGAATGGCTTTTGAGTAGAGCAGGAGAATGGCCAGGGGTTGGAGCGGGAATGGACTCTATCCAAACCAGGTTCCAGTCAGTTGGGGGCAACTTGAGCTGGGTGGATAGGGCGACAATCACCGTCCCAAAGAGGATCCCGAGCATTCGTAAAGTTGACCGAACTCCGATCGCTGCGATCCAATGATTGGCCAAGGGAGCCGTGATTAACGGTGATAAACCAAAGCCGATGATCGTCAACCCCACCGCTAGTCCTTTGCGATCCGGCAACCAACGCGCCACCACCATCATTGGCACTCCATAGGCGATCCCCACCCCCGCTCCCGCAATGGCACCATAGCTGAGGGTGACCCAGCCAATCGTGTTGGCAAAGCTGGCCAGAATGTAGCCCAGTCCAACAATGCCACCCCCCAAAGCCAGCACCCGCCGGGATCCCCAGCGGGGAATAACAAACCCCGTAATGGGCATCAAGGCAGCGTAGAACACCAAAGCAAAGGTATAGGGCAGCAGACTATCGGCGGTCGGGATCCCCAATTCTGCTTCCAGGGGCTTACGGAAAATGCTCCAGGAATAGACCGTTCCCAGGCACAGCAGCACAATCATTCCCAGGGGAATAAAGAGCCATCTGCCCTGTTGAGCCGGCCGCCCAAATAGGACAAGGCCAACTTCAGCATCACCCTTTTTTATGGGAGAGATCGACATTTCTCTTCCTGGTTCACTCATCAAAATCTGGCCATAATATCATACTGATACAGCCTAGCTCACCCAGTACATTTCCTAAGGCTCTCTCCCGAAAGGGAGAGGGACTTAGGGTGAGGGTGTCTCTACACAAGCTGTATCGCATCTTTGCTGCTATTTGATATCACATTTGACATCAAAGGTAGTGGCAAAGGGATTCTAGAAACTCTCCTGAGATCGAACGTGCTTGGCTTCCACAGTCTTGGGTAAGGACAAGGAATCCGGCAGATTGCTTACGGATAGTTCCCAGCCATTAGCCAGAGTAAAAATGGTTTCTTCCGCCTCCAAGCGTTTGGCAACAATGGTTTCTTCCAGGTCTTTTTTGGGAACATAGACCATCAGATGACCATAGGCACTTTGGTGCAGAATGACTTTCATGGGTTTTTCTCCACAAGTTCGAGTTCTTTGGCACGGCACCCTACCACAAAGCCTTTGGTCAGACAATGGACGGCATAGATGTAAAACCGTTGCAAAAAGGTGCCAATGTAAACCACGTAGCCCTCATCGCCGGGGATGGCTAAAACTTTTCCCATTGGCTGGCCAACAAAAGTGCCATCGTTGCGAATAGGCTTGCAAATGCGAACCTTGTCCCCCAACTCGAATTGGGGCCGCTGATCCAATTCTTGTTCGTCACTCATGGGGTGCCTCCTGTGGCTTCGGTAAGCAGTTGACAGATCTCCTGGCGAGTTAGGCCGCGACGGACCTGGCGGGCCCGCTGATACACAGCCGTCAAAATCTGTTGTGACTTGAGATCCGAGGGTAATGGGTTAAATGACATCGGAGTGAGGCTCCTTGAGGGTGTGCTGCAGAGTGTGTTGAACCCACTGGGCCAGTTCGGCGACCGGGATAGGGCATTTGGACTGGGTGACCTGTTGGCGCACCTGCTCCAAAAGCGCTTCTAGGTGTCCTGGTGAGATTTGATCTAACGGGATCCCGTGCTCCTGCAGCACCTGCAACAGCAGATGTCGGCCCGAGTGTTTGCCCAACACCAGGCGGCGCTGGCTGCCCACCACCTCCGGAGGGAAAGGTTCGTAGGTGCGTGGATCCTGGAGCACACCGGCAGCGTGGATCCCGGATTCATGGGCAAAGGCGTTGTCGCCAACAATAGCCTTCCAGGGGGGCAGAGGGGTGCCGGTGGCGCGGGCCACCTGTTGGGAAAGCTCCCGCAGGCGGTGCGTATCAATGCCGGTGTTGATCCCAAGAATCTGCTGCAGGGCCATCACCACCTCTTCGAGAGGGGCATTCCCTGCTCGTTCCCCTAGGCCGTTGACGGTGGTGTTGACAGAGGTGGCACCGGCGCGCACCCCGGCCAGGGCATTGGCGGTGGCCATCCCCAGGTCATCGTGGGTGTGCATCTCCACCGGAATATCGATGGCTCGCACCAGATGGCTGATTTGGTCGTAGGTGCTAAAGGGATCCAAAATGCCCACCGTGTCGCAGTAGCGGAAGCGTTGGGCTCCCCACCTTTGGGCTTTTTGCGCCAGCTCGATCACCTGCGCAAGGGTAGCGCGGCTGGCATCTTCCCCCCCCACCGATACCCACAACCCTTGCTCTAGAGCCATTTCCATAGATTGGCGCAACTGCTTGAGCAAGCGCGAGCGATCCCCCTGAAACTTGACTTGGATTTGGATATCCGACACAGGCACCGAAATATGAACCCGCTTCAGGCCGCAGCGAATCGAGGCCAAAATGTCGGCGGGTACCGCCCGGTTCCAGCCCAGCAGTTGAGCTTGCAACCCGAGGCTGACGATGGCGCGGATGGCTTCGGTTTCCACAGCCCCCATAGCCGGGATCCCCACTTCAATTTCGGGCACGCCAATGGCATCCAGAAGGGCAGCAATGGAGATTTTCTCAGGAATTTGAAACGCTACACCCGCCGCTTGCTCGCCATCTCGCAACGTAGTGTCATTGAGAATAATGGAGGGTTTCATCACAATCTATCCTCCGAGAGAGAACGTCGGTCTCAGTCTTTAGGCTAGGTGAATCCACCCGAAGCCATCAAAAATCCATAGATTCAGTTAATTCATTCCAAATCAAGGAGATGCAGGCTTTGGAACGAGGCAGTGAGAGAGCTAAGGGATCCCGCCGGAGTTGGATCTGGGGGATCCCTTCTAGGGCTGGCTTAGCGGATCAAGTCAAAGGAAATGTCCGTTTTGCCGGGGATAAAGCTGCGCCGGTCAGCCTCATCCAAGACGGTGTTGACAATCCAGTTGAGCAGGTTAAGCGCCCCTTGGTAGCCGTAGGTGGGGTAGCGGTGCAGGTGATGCCGATCAAAAATCGGGTAGCCGATGCGCACCAGCGGGGTGCCCGTATCCCGCCACAGATACTTGCCATAGGAGTTGCCGATCAGCAGATCCACCGGCTCGGTAAACATCAGGGAGCGCAGGTGCCAGAGGTCTTTACCCCCCCAGACGGTGGCCCCTTGCCCATAGGGACTGGAGGCCAGCAGCGTACGGGCTTCGGCCTCAAACTCCTCATTGCTGTTGGTCACCACCACATGCACCGGTTCTGCCCCGATCTCCAGCAAGAGGCTGAGCAGCCCCATCACTAGGTCGGGATCCCCGTAGAGGGCCACTCGCTTACCGTGCAGCCAGGCTTGTGAGTCAGTGAAGGCATCCACGGCTCGTCCGCGTTCGATCTCCAGCTCGCGGGGAATGGGTTTGCCCGTTAGCTCCGATAGCTGCATCAAGAAGTTATCGGTGCCCCGGATGCCAAAGGGCCGGGCGGTCACGGTGGGTTGGCCGGTACCTTGCGCCAAAAACTCCAGGGTTTTGGGGGTGGTGTAGCGCTGTAGCGAGATGCTGGCGTCCGCATTGAGACACTGAGCCGCTGCCGCTAAGGGTGTTCCTCCTTGATACATGCGGAAGGCCCCTTCGTTGGGGGAATCCAGGTACTCAGAGTTGTCCGCCAGCAGGGTGAGGGGCACATCAAACAAGTTGAAAATGCGCTTGATCTCCCTCAGGTTACCCATGTAGGTGTCAAAGCCAGGGATGAGGTTGACGGTGCCGTTGCTACCGGTTCGGCCTACGGGCTGGGTCAGGGTAGTTAGGATCCCCTTGAGCATGTTGTCGTAGCCAGTGATATGGGATCCCACGAAGCTGGGGGTGTGGGCATAGGGCACCGGAAAGTCTTGGGGCAGGGATCCCTCATTTTTGGCGGTGGTGATGAAAGCCCCCAGGTCATCCCCGATTACCTCCGCCATGCAGGTGGTGCAGACAGCGATCATCTTGGGCGCATAGAGGGTGTAGGCGTTTTGTAGGCCCTCGATCATGTTTTTCAGGCCACCAAACACTGCCGCATCTTCCGTCATCGAGGAGGAGACCGCCGAGAACGGCTCCTTAAAGTGGCGGGTGAGATGGGAGCGAAAATAGGCAACACACCCCTGGGATCCGTGCACAAAGGGCAAGGTGCCTTCAAAGCCCACCGCCGCCAGGATCGCCCCTAGAGGTTGACAGGCTTTGGCCGGGTTAACCGTCAGGGCCTCTCGCTGGAAGTTCTTCTCGCGGTACTCCCAAGACTTGGTCCATTCCGCCACCCACGCCACCTCCTCTGGACTGGGGGCATTTTCAAAAGTGCGCTTGCTCTGAAACAGAGCTTGGTAGTCGGGATCATGAAACAGACGGGCATGATCTTTGATGTCTTCGATATTCTGTGGCATCGTGGGTCTCCAAATGAGGGGCAGGCAAGGGGATCCCATGGCAAGAGAATGGCCGGATCCCGGGGGCAAGCTAAGACTTCCAGGGGGCTTGAACCAAACTCCAAGTGGGGCTATTGAGAGCCAGATCCATATCGCGGGCAAACACCGCAAAGCCGTCGTAGCCGTGGTAGGGGCCGGAATAATCCCAGGAGTGCATCTGGCGGAAGGGCAAGGCCATTTTTTGGAAGACGTACTTCTCTTTGATGCCAGAGGCAACCAGATCTGGCTTCAGTTTTTTGACGAATTCCTCAAACTCATAGCCGGATACGTCGTCGTAGATCAGAGTGCCATCGTCGATATACTCGGTGGTGCGCTTGTAGTCGTCACCGTGGCCGAACTCATAGCCCGTGCCAATCACCTCCATACCCAGATCCCGAAAGGCCGGGATCACGTGGCGGGGCCGCAGCCCTCCCACCATCAACATCACCCGTTTCCCTTCCAGACGAGGGCGATACTTGGCAATAACCGCTTCGCTCTGGGGTTGATAGCGGGCAATCACCTCCTCTGCTTTGGCTTGGATGGTTTCGTCAAACCGCTGAGCAATGGCCCGCAGGGATTGGGCAATGTGGGTGGGGCCAAAGAAGTTGAACTCCAGCCAAGGGATCCCGTAGGTTTCCTCCATATGGCGGCAGATGTAGTTCATCGACCGATAGCAGTGGATCAAGTTCAGCTTCACCTGGGTGGAGAGCAACACCTCGTTCCAGGTGCCATCCCCAGAAAACTGGGTCACCACCCGCAGGCCGATTTCCTCCAATAAGATGCGTGAGGACCAGGCATCGCCGCCGATGTTGTAATCCCCAATCACCGCCACGTCATAGGGGGTGGGCTCAAAGTTGAGGGATCCTTCTTTGGCTTTTTTGTCGGCAACAGGGAAGGCCCAATCCCGCACCGTGTCATTGGCGATGTGGTGCCCTAGAGATTGGGAAACCCCCCGGAACCCCTCACAGCGCACAGGCACCACCGTTTTGCCGATCTCTTTGGCGGATTTTCTGGCCACCGCCTCGATATCATCGCCGATCAGGCCGACGGGGCACTCCGACTCGATGGTGAATCCCTTGGCCAGGGGAAAGAGGTCGTTAGCCTCCAACAACAGTTTGGCCAGTTTTTTGTCACCCCCGAAGACCACATCCCGCTCCTGAAAATCGGAGGTGAACTGCATGGTGCCGAAGGTGTCCACTCCCGTGGTGCCGACATAGTAGTTGCGCCGTCCTGACCAAGAATAGTAGCCACAGCCAATCGGGCCATGGCTGAGGTGAATCATATCTTTGACTGGGCCCCACACCACCCCTTTAGCCCCGGCAAAGGCGCAGCCGCGGGTGGTCATGACGCCTGGCACCGATTTGATGTTGGATTTCACGCCACAATCGGATTTACCTTCTTCATAAACATTGAGATGCTTGGCCCGCTTTTTTTGGGCCTTTTCGGGATAGGTTTCTAAAACCTCTGCCACAATTTTTTGGGTCTCTTCAACTGTAGTCATGGGATCCTCCGAGGAACGAACGGGGCGATGTGAGGCAGCGGTTAGGGAAGGGCAGCAGACGAGGCTACCACCCCCCAACCCAGTCATCAAGGTTAAACAGGAGCCAACTCTTTCTCGGTTTTGCCGACAACATGAGCCAATTCCTTGTCGTCACCCAAGATGCCGAAATCCACCAAGAGCTTCTCCAGTTCATCCATAGAAATGGGGGTAGGAATGGTGAGATCGGTATTGTTAATAATCTTTTTGGCTAGGGCGCGATACTCATCCGCCTGATTGCAATCCGGCGAGTATTCAATCACCGTCATGCGGCGCAATTCAGCATGCTGAACCACGTTGTCGCGGGGAACAAAGTGGAGCATTTTGGTGTTGATTTTTTCGGCTAGAGCTTCAATTAGCTCGATTTCTCGGTCCACCTTGCGGCTGTTGCAGATGAGGCCGCCCAAGCGCACCCCACCGGAGTGGGCGTATTTGAGGACGCCTCTAGCGATGTTATTGGCTGCGTACATGGCCATCATTTCACCGGAGCAGACGATGTAGATCTCTTGAGCTTTGCCCTCCCGAATCGGCATGGCAAATCCGCCGCAGACCACATCCCCTAGCACGTCGTAGGAGACGAAATCCAGATCTTCGTAAGCGCCGTTTTCTTCCAAGAAGTTAATGGCGGTGATGATGCCCCGACCGGCACAGCCAACACCAGGCTCTGGGCCGCCAGACTCAACGCACTTAACGCCCTGATAGCCTATTTGCAGCACTTGCTCAAGTTCGACATCTTCAACAGCCCCGAGTTCGGCGGCCAGTTGTAGCACGGAGGTTTGAGCTTTGCTGTGAAGCATTAGACGGGTGGAGTCTGCTTTGGGGTCACAGCCCACGATCATCACCCGCTGCCCCAGTTCGGCCATGCCAGCGATGGTGTTTTGGGAGGTGGTGGATTTGCCGATGCCACCTTTTCCATAAAATGCAATCTGTCTCATGATTCAGGTCTCCTAGTGGGACTGAGTGTTCGGGTTCGAAGTTGAATTTTTGAACTTGAGGTCGAGAAATTGAGGGTGAGATGGGCATTCGGGCCAAGGGACCCGATGCCGCCGAACCGAGAGGTGGGGCTCTCTCGGATTGGGCCAGGGGAGAAACGCAGGTGAGAAGGGACATGATGAAACTCCAAAATTCGGGATTAGACAGCGTGGACGCTGAGGCTGGGCCACACCTGCTCCTGCAGGCGGGTTTCGATGGCCAGTTTGAGGGTGTTTTGGCTGCTGGCACAGTCGGTACAGGCCCCCTTCAGGTGCAGCCACACCTGATCTCCGTCTACGTCGTGCAGCTCCACGTCGCCGCCATCGGCCAGTAGTAAGGGGCGAACTTGCTCCTCCAACACCGTCTGAATGCGGGCGATCTTTTGCAGGGTGGTGAGGGGACGGTTGGGCAGGACTCCAATGGCTGGGGATGCAACCGGCTCGATTGGATGGGGAATTGAAACGGTGGTTGTTTGAGCTGCTTGGGTAACGTTTTGGGTTGGCCAGTTTTCTGCTAAAACCGTGGCGATTAAATCCTCAATTTGGGCCAGGCAGGAGCCGCAGCCACCACCGGCTTTGCTGTAAGCAGTGACCTCTTCGACCGTGGTCAGGTGATTCTCCTGCACGAGTCGGCGAATTTTGGTTTCGCTGATGCCAAAGCAGGAACAGATCAGGGCACTGTCATCCTCGCTGTGGTCGGGCAATGGCAGGCCCCAGTAGTTGTAAATGGCAGCTTCTAGGGCCTCCTGACCCATGACAGAGCAGTGCATCTTGGCCGGAGGTAGGCCTCCTAGAGAGTCGGCGATGTCGTGGTTGCTGATCTTCAGGGCTTCCTTGAGGGTTAACCCAGTAACCAACTCCGTCAGAGCCGAAGAGGAGGCAATGGCACTGGTGCAGCCGAAGGTTTGAAAGCTGGCCGCGAGGATCCGTTCGCTGGCTTCTTCCACTTTCAGGTAGAGCCGCAGGGCATCGCCGCAGGTAATGCTGCCGACATCGCCTGTGACCACACGGATCCCAGGTTCGCAAGAGGGATCCATCGCCCCCTGGTTTTTGGGGTGGTAGAACAGGTCTAAAACTTTTTCGCTGTAGTCCCACATGGCGTTTGGATCCTTAGAGATAAGTGAGATAAGTGGTGAGATTAAGTCGTGGCTAGGGGGTGTGAAGGTTGATTGGGAGTGAAAAAGCAGCGGCAATCATCGCAGGGCCAGTTCCTGCTGTTGCAACCAACCTTCGCTGTCTCTGTTGAAGGGGGAAATCTCCCGCAGGTGACGGATAATGTCAGGCAACACCTCCAGCACCCGTTCCACTTCCGCTTGCTGGGTGAAGCGAGACAGGCTGAAGCGAATCGAGCCGTGCAAAACGCTGTAGGGCAGGTGCATCGCCCGTAGCACATGGGAGGGCTCCAACGACCCGGAAGTGCAGGCGGAGCCCGATGAGGCACAGATGTCGTATTTGTTCAGCCAAAAGAGGATCGCCTCCCCTTCCACAAATTTGAAGCCCAGATTGGTGGTGTTGGGTAGGCGGTGGAGGGGGTGGCCGTTAATTTGGGTGTCAGGGATCTGTTGCAACAATCCCTGCTCCAGGCGATCCCGCAGTTGCTGTTCATGGGGATCCCCAAGGTAGGTCTGGGCTAGCTCGGCGGCCTTGCCCAGGGCGACGATCCCCGGCACATTTTCGGTTCCGGCCCGGCGGCCCTTTTCCTGATGTCCACCGATGAGGAGGGGACGAAACCGCAAGCCCCGCCGCACGTAGAGAGCGCCGATACCCTTCGGGGCGTGCAGCTTGTGGCCGGAGAGGGTGAGTAGATCGACGGGCAACTGGTGCAAGTTGAGGGGGATTTTGCCCACCGCTTGTACCGCATCCACATGCACAACGGCGCCATAATCGTGGGCCAGGGATCCCACCGGCTCAATCGGGAAGAGCACCCCTGTCTCGTTGTTGGCGGCCATCAAGGTCACCAGGGCGGTATCGCCGGTGAGGGCGGCCTCCAGCTCCAGCAGATCCAGACAGCCCTGCTCATCCACCGACAGATAGGTGACGCGATAGCCTTGCTTTTCCAGATGTTTGCACAGGTTCAGCACCGAGGCGTGTTCCACCTGGGTGGTGATAATGTGGCGTTTCTCCGGTTGAGCGGCCAGGGCGGCACGAATGGCGGTATTGTTACCCTCACTGCCGCAACTGGTGAAGAGGATCTCGCTGGGTTCGGATCCCAGCAGGGCAGCCACCTGCTCTCGCGCCTGGGTGAGGGCTTTGCCCACCTGTCCCCCAAAGCTGTGCATTGAAGAGGGGTTGCCGTAGAACTCTTTCAGGTAGGGCAGCATCGCTTCCAGCACAAGGGGATCCACGGCGGTGGTGGCGTTATTGTCCAGATAGATCACAGAGGGCATAACGGCTCCAGGTACAGGGGTGAACAAGCAGGGGATCGGGAATCGAGTCAATCCATGGAGTGGAGTGAACAAGCTGGCTTAAGGCTTCAAGTCGCCTGGGGTGCGTAGGTATGGCACTGTTTCGGGCAAATGCGCGAGCAGGCTTGACAGCCAATACAAAGGGCAGCGTTGACGATCGTCATCACCTTGCGCTCGCTTTCTTCGTCCTCTTCGTCCTCGACAAATTCGCCATCTTCGTTCAACGCCTTGAGGGCAAAGACTCCACGGCCACAGACTTTGAGGCAGCGGGCGCAGCCGAGGCAGTAGGTGATATCCAGACTTTCAATAAACTGAGGGATCCAAGGGAATCCACCTTTCGTAAGGGCAGTCAGAGCAGTCATTGGGAACCTCCAAATGATAAGGATGAGGGTTTGTAGGGCTAGAGCTGCAAAGGTTTCTGTTCAACCGACTGATTCACCAACCAGGTGTGGTAGAACTTCATGGCTACGGTCTCGATGAGGTCGTAGTCTTCCACCACTTCCAGTCCAGCCTCTCGGATCCGCTTCATTGGGCAATCACCGATCTTGGAGACCAACACCGCTTTGCAGTCGCGGATCACCTCCAGAACCTGATCCAGGTTGTTGTTCTCGCCGGAGCCGCCGTGGCAGTACTGGGGGATCTTGCGGTGGCTGACCAACCGGGCACCGTGGGCGTTGACCTCGTAGATGAGGAACTCTTGGGCATGGCCGAAATGGCGATTCACCAGCCCTCCCCCCTTGCTGGCCACCGCCACCAAAATGGTGGGGCTATCGGAGGGGGCTGCCGTTGTTAGGTTCTCTTTGGCTGCCTGCTGCTGGACTTGTAGCTGGGCGATGCTCGCCTGCACCCGGCGACGGTGTTCAGGGTCATACTCTGGGGTCATCTGTAAAAAGCGGTCTTTGGTAAACTCTTGGCTGCGGTCTTCCCCAAGCAGGCCCACTGCATCCGCCCGGCACTGACGACAGTGACGCATCATCTTCATGTTGCCGGAGCACTGATCTTGCAGGGCTTTCAGTTCTTGGGGAGTGGGGCCCCGTTGCCCGTTCAGGCCGAAGTAGGTGCCGTGTTCGGGTGCGGAGATCAGGGGCATGATGTTGTGCAAAAAGGCCCCTTTGGCTTGGATGACCCGATTCACCTCCGGCAGGTGGGTGTCATTGATGCCGGGGATCAGGACGGAGTTGACTTTGCAGAGGATATCCGCCTCCCGCAAGAGGTCTAGGCTTTCCATCTGGCGTTCGTGCAGGATGCGAGAGGCTTCCACCCCAGTGATGCGTTTGCGCTGCCAGCGGATCCAAGGGTAGATCTTGGCCCCGATTTCGGGATCCACCATGTTGATGGTTAGGGTGACATGGTCGATGTTGAGCTGCTTGATGGTGTCGATGTGCTCCGGCAGCATCAGGCCGTTGGTGGAAAGGCACAACTTGATGTCGGGGGCTTGCTCGGCAATGCGGGCAAAGGTCTCGAAGGTATGCTTGGGGTTGGCCAAGGGATCCCCTGGCCCGGCGATGCCCACCACTGTCAACTGCGGAATTTTGCCGGCAATCACCAGCACCTTGTGGGCGGCTTCGATAGGGGAGAGCAGCTCGCTCACCACACCAGGGCGACTTTCGTTGGCACAGTCAAACTTGCGATTGCAGTAGTTGCACTGGATATTGCAGGCGGGGGCCACCGCCACATGTAGGCGGGCGTAGTGATGGTGAGCGGATTCGCTGTAGCAGGGATGGGTGGCAATCCGTTGCTGCAGGCTAGGGGATATGGGCTGGCCTGAGCTGCTGGGACAGGCGCAGTTTTGGGCACTCCCTGACTTGAGGGACTGGGAGGATGCAGGGGATCCCTGGCGGGTTGAGAACGGTGTCAGAGTCATCGGCAGGGTCACCCCATAAGAACAGGTCATTACTGGGGGTTATACCAGTCGCCTGTTCGCCGCCTCGATGCACTCAGCCCGATAGAACTGATTGAGTTTATTAGGTCTGTACTCAAGTGGGATGAAGCCTGATGACAAGCGGGATCCAGATTTTTGTGGGGGGTGAGGGTCGGGTATTTTGAGGCCAGGGATTGCGTATTTTGACTTGGGGGTGCGGGGAAAAGGCCTCGAACTGGATCCCGAAACTGTCCTACATACTATAGACTTGCAGCAATGTTTAAGTAAATCTAAAACCCTCTAATGATGCACTCAACCACCGCAGATTTGACCTGCGTTTTGCATCAACTGCTACAATTTATAAGGTATCAGCTAAAAAGTGTATTGAAAATAGCAATTTACGAGAAAAGCAATTTTTTTGTCGATAGACTTGCCAAGTAATCAGAAAGCTATTGAGTGCATGATAAATGCCTAGGGCTAGAGTCTCTAATTCCCTCTCTGGGAATACCTCAGAGAGGTTTGATGTACTCAGAAAAATACTGATCCCCCATCAAAAGAATACCGGATCCCCAAGGGCAGAATACTCAACCCCCTGCCCCGAGAAAAAATTATTTTCCTGTCTAGATCTGGATTTTGGGGCATGAGTACATCCGCAATAATCCAATCAATCCTGATCGCCTGTCGCTAAATCTTGGCAACAGATGACGCTTGCTATAAGCAGGGGAACAGAAAAACCAACGTCCCCTCTTCGGTGAGCTTATGTCCCCCACCTTTTCTCCCCAACCGGAAACCGCCGAAGTGCTGCGGGTGCCCCGCTCCGATCGCTGGCGGATCCTCTACCGCTTGCAGGAACTGGACTTGACCTGCGGTTGCACCCCCACTGACCAGGTGTGGGTGCTGGTGCGCACCCCGACGGAGGCCCTGCTGGTGAACAGCGTCCTTTGGCCCTTTACCCACAACCGAGCCGGCCTGCTGACCTGGCTGGATCGCTGCTGGTCAGCCTCTCTGCCCTCAGATTCGACCTGCCTCTGACATCCACAGGCGTTACCCAGGATCCCGCTTCTTTCTGTTGCTTGTTTTTCCATCTGCCCTCATCCACCCTATTCAGGCACGCTCATGGCAACGTCACCCACTCTGATTCGCTCCTTTACCCAAGTTCAAGACAACCCTGTCGGCCTCGGGCGCGAGATCACCGTCCCTATCTGCGAGGGTCTCAACCTGGTTTGGGCCAGTTTTCAGGGGCTATATCTGCAATACCTGAAGCACCATCTGGTGGTAGAAGGGGCAGAGTTCTACGAAGTTCATCAATTTTTCCACGAAAGCCTGCAAGAAGTTCAAGGTCATGCCCACGATGTCGGGGAACGGCTGAACGGACTGGGCGGGATCCCGGCTTCCAGCTTCAACACCCTGGCCCAGCTGTGCTGCTTCACCCCAGAAGGGGACGATGTGATGGCGATGCGACCCATGTTAGAGGCGGATTTGCAGGCGGAACAAAGCTTGGTCGATCTGCTGCGTCGGCAAGCTGCCTTGGCCGAGAGTGTCGGCGACCGGGCTACTCGCTACCTCTACGAGCAGATCCTGCTGCAAACCGAGGAGCGCGCCTTTCATGTGTCCCATTTTTTGGCTTCTGACAGCCTCACGTTGGGTCTGCCCGGCTAACAATCCGGGTCTCAATTCTTACCTTTCGTTCTTTTTCTGGCTCGCCTAGCACGTCCTGTTTGGAGATCCTCCCATGATGCCCCCAGAGATCACCCCATTGCTTCAGTTTTTGCGCATTGAGTTGGGCATTCCTGAAGCAACCATCCGATTTATCCTGCGGCGACTGGCGCGGGAGCAAGGGCCACTGCCGGTCATCCTCTGGCGCTATGGTCTCATCCCCATCGAGCAAATACCCCGCCTGTTTGAGTGGTGTGCTGGATTAGAAACTCCCATTCCGTTGACCTGGAGACTAGACCCATGACTTATCACTCTCTGAATCACACCCGTTACCCCTCCCGCCGTTTTTGGGGACTTCACAATCCCGTAGCCTGGCTAGTGCATCGGCTGCGCCAATGGCTGGATGCCATCGCCATCACCAGCCCCCGACAAGCCAGGTGGATCTGTCGGTTGATCCCGGCCAGCTGCCCCTTTGAGCGAGACATCCGCCTCGGCCCTCGTACCGTTCACATTCCGGCCCTCTGCCGCATCAACCCCCTCTATGAGCAGTTGATTGCCCTACGGTTGCGGGCTGTTGCTTATCAAACTCATGCTCCAGGTCAACCGGAGCCATGTTCTTCTCAGGAGAAGCCCTCATGCCCATGATCAGCCGCACCAAGGTGGCGGAGCTCCTCAACGAAACCGCCTGCGAGCACAATCACAAAAAAGACGGCAAAGGCAAAAACAAAGTCTGTAGCGAACAGGCCAAGCCGGGCGGAGC
>JAUQVI010000044.1:0-16394 GCA_039794885.1 Thermostichus sp. DG02_5_bins_236 | reverse complement strand
ATTGCGATAAAGGCTTATCTGTCAGGATTCCTAGATAGTTTGTTCCTTCGCTTCGCTCAGTCACGCGGCTCTCATCCCGACGCTGACCGTTCCGGTACAGCGCGGGGCTTCCCGCCTAATAGCTAAATTAACCTGAAGCTCGCTCCTGCCAGGTGCGCATTTTCCCAGGGTTGAGTAACCCATAGGGATCTACCACCTCCTTAAAACGGATCTGCCGCGGATCCATCACTTTTCGCCCGCCATCTTCGATGATGAACGTGTGCGGATTGGCAATGAATACGCCATTGTCCTCGTGGTAGCGCATAATCTCGTTCAGACGATCCTCGGTTGTAAAGCGCACAATTTGCAGACCCACTGGAGTGGCTTGGCCATCGATGCGAATAAACTCCAGGTGCATCAATACCTCATCACCGAAGTACTCGTACATATGTTGCACCATCTTCAGCTCTCGGTCGGTGGGGAAAGCCGATTGCAAGTAGGTGAGGCTAGGATCGACACTGCGGCAGTGTAGAGTGGTGTGGTTCCAGGTGAATTCCCCCAGCATGATCCCCTTGCTGGCCTCTTGGGCTGTTTTGTGGTAAATCACCTGTCCGCTATGCTCACGGATCAAATCCATTAGGGGTTCTACACTAGATTCGGCAATCATCAACAGAGCAACCGCAGAACCCTCGGGGATAGATCCCCGCAATGGTGCAAAGTAACTGGGGATAGGCCAAGCATGCAGGCTGATCATCTTTTTGAGGATCCCGTCCGCATCTGCCAAGGCTTGGCCAAAGTGGGCACAGGGTATAAAGCCCACTTCTGAAGGAAAGGCCACAATCAACTCTGCCCAGGGATAGGCAGGCCCAAGGGGGATCTCAACTTCCGTGATGATGCCGTTCAGCCCCCAGGCGTGGCTGACTTTGAAAACTTCATCCCCGCGCAGCTCAATGATACGCGGTTCTTCTTCTAGGGTAACGACCCGCAGCCCCAACACATTGCCCCGATCCCGCAGTTGACCATAGGTAATAGAGCCAATGCCGCCGCTTCCCCCGGCAATAAAGCCGCCAATGGTGGCGGTGCGATAGGTGGAAGGAGCCATGCGGATCTCCCAACCACCAGCACCACTACTACCGACGAGCATTTCGCGGATCTGCTTGTCGATGGACATCAGCTTGGCTCCCGCCTGAACCCGAGCCACTCCCGGTTTGGCCCAGAGCACTTGGTTGAGCTTGCTCATGTCTAGAATTACACCGCCTGCCAAGGGAATACACTGGCCGTAGTTGCCTGTACCGGCTCCACGAATAGTTACCGGGATCCGTTGCTGGGCACAGGCTGCCGCTACCCGTATCACCTCGGCTTCGTTGGCCGGGCGCACCACCAAATCCCCTCGTTTGTCACTCAGTTGCCGACTGAGCACAGGGCTGTAATGATAAAAATCCAGCGACAACTTGGTGACCTGCGCTGGATCGGTGATGATTTCAATATCTGTGAGGGCGGAGCACAAAGCCTGCAGTTGATTGGGGGCAGCAACACTCATGGGGATCCCTGTTCAAACGCAATGTTTCCTAGTTTGGATCATCTGTGCAAATGAGCCAAGAAAGGGTTCACCAGAAACACTCTCGCTATCCCCTCTAAGGATCGCTGCCGCCACACTGGTTAGCCGAAGCGACCCTCTACGTAGTCCTTGGTGGCTTCCTTGGAAGGGTTGTTGAAGATCGCCTCGGTCTTGTTAAACTCCACCAGCTCACCCACACGGTTGGATCCCACCAATTCCACACTGAAAAAGGCCGTCATGTCAGAAACACGACTGGCCTGTTGCATATTGTGGGTGACGATGATAATCGTGTAGTCCTGCTCCAGCTCCTTCATCAGTTCCTCGATACGACGGGTGGAGATCGGATCCAAAGCCGAGCAAGGCTCATCCATCAGAATCACATCCGGCTGAACCGCCAAAGCCCGGGCAATACAGAGGCGCTGCTGCTGCCCGCCTGAGAGAGATTGCCCACTCTCTTTGAGTTTGTCCTTCACCTCATCCCAGAGGGCGGCCCGCTTGAGGGAAGTTTCCACCACCTCATTCAGATCCACCTTCATACCCAAAACCCGCGGGCCATAGGCAACGTTGTCGTAGATGCTTTTGGGAAAGGGGTTGGGCTTCTGGAATACCATCCCAATATGCCGGCGCACCGAGACAGGATCTACATCCGCCGCATAGAGGTCTTTGCCATGGTAGGTGAGCTTACCCTCCACCTGGGCGCCCGGGATCAGATCATTGGTGCGGTTAAAACAGCGTAGAACAGTACTTTTGCCACAGCCGGAAGGACCGATAAAGGCGGTAATTTGGCGAGCCGGAACTTTCAAGCTGACATTTTTGACTGCCGGATTAGAGCTGTAGTGAACGTTTAGGTTCTCGACCTCAAAAACGTAGGAGGTTGGGTTAGGGGACTGAGCGCGCATAGTACCACTCACAGGATTAGGGTTCGTCATCTCGTTGTCATCTCCACAGTAAGAACCTTCAAAAGCAGAAGTCTATCACTTCCTAGTTTTGTGAACCACAAAGCGGGAGACAGTGCTAGCTATTAGCACCATGGCCAGCAACACCAAAGCCCCGGCCCAAGCCAGCTGCTGCTGGGGCCTAAAGGGGATAATGGCAAAGAAATAAGTCATCACCGGCAGAGTAGCCACCGGGCCGAACAGGTCAGTGGACCAGAAATTGTTGTTGAAGGAGGTAAACAGCAGTGGGGCTGCTTCACCCGCCGCCCGCGCCAGAGAGAGGATCAACCCTGTCACAATCGCTGGAGCTGCTGTCGGTAGAACAATCCGCATCGTGGTTTGAAAGCGGGTGGAGCCAAGGCCCACCGAAGCCAAGCGCATGTCAGGAGACACCAGCAGCAAGGCCTCCTCAGTAGAACGAATCACAATCGGCAGCATCAACACCCCTGTCGCTATGCCTCCAGAGAAGGCTGAAAAGCCGGATCCCCGTACCACCACCGCATAAGCAAACAGACCACAAAGAATAGCAGGTACCCCGGTGAGCACGTTACAGGAGAACTTCACCAAGTAAGCCAAACGGGTGCCGCGGCCAAACTCAGACAGATAAACTGCTGCCAAGATCCCAAAGGGAAAGCTTATGACTGCTGCCGTTGATAGCACCATCAAGCTGCCTACAATCGCATGACCGAAGCCACCATCCTCTAAACCCGGAGCAGGGTAGCGGATCTGGGTCAAGTTGTACCAGTTGAGCTTGTTGACTCCCTCTTTGGCTACATCCCACAGCACCCAGGACAAAGAAGCAAGCAGCACCACCACACAGAGGATGCTAAGGAAAGTGAGGAATCGGCTGGAATAATTGCGAATGGGAGCAATAGAGCTAATGTCTATTTTCTCTTCCTCGCCAATGAACCGTGCTGAATCTGACATGATTGATCCTCCATTTTCTCAACTTCCAAGGCTACTGCTCCAGATTTTGGAATCTGCGAATCACGATCTCTGCCAGAACATTGACCACCAGGGTCAAAATCATCAGCACTACCCCGGCATACATGAGAGCCGATACCTGTAGGCGCCCTGCCTCACCAAATTGAGAGGCAATTAGACCGGTGATGGTGGATCCCGGCTGCATTAGCGAGATGTTGATACGGTTGGCGTTCCCGGAAATCATAGCCGCCACCATCGTCTCCCCAAGAGCACGACCCATGGCCAACATAATGGAGCTGACAATCCCGGACAAGCCGGCCGGAATCATCACCGTCAAGACTGTCTCCCAGCGGGTTGCTCCTAGGGCCAGTGCCCCATCGCGCAAGCTCCGGGGTAAAGACTCAAAGGTACTGCGGGTAATAGAAGCAATGATCGGACAGATCATGATGGAGAGTACCAGACTCACGATCAATAGGCTAGGACCACGTGGGGCAGGCCCCCCGAAAAGGGGCAACCACTTCATACTTTCGTTGATGGCTCGGAAAATAGGGCGCACCGCCGGGATCAACACAAAGATACCCCACAGCCCCAACACCACACTGGGAATGGCCACAATCAGCTCAATCGCAAAGCCAATCGGGACGGTAATCCACTTAGGGGCAAAGTCTTCTGTCAGGAAAATCGCCGTGCCGATGCCCAGAGGGACAGCGAAGACCAAGGCTACCAGAGAGGTCATGAGGGTGCCATAAATCTGGGGCAGTACCCCAAAGATGTTTTCGACAGGGTTCCAGCGGGTCGTGACCAGAAAACCCAGCCCAAACTCCTGCATCGCAGGCAAAGCTGCCTCGGCAGTTTGCAGGATTACCAAAATGAGAAGGATGCCCGCAAAAATCGACAAGACTAACGTCAGGCGGACAAAGCCCACGTCCAAGATGCGAGAAGAACCCATCTTCTTCTCTATGTTGATATCTTGCGAGGATTCAAAATCTCTAGCCGCCGAAGTCATAGAACCTCCCCTGTAGCAATTTTTGGCTTTTTCCCGTTACAACACTGCTCTAATCTAAATACCCCATTCTGGCTATGGGTGTCTGTGTTCCAGCCAACACTTAAACCGATCGCGAGTACCATCCTAGATAAAAAATTGGCCATCGAAGCCATTAAAACAATAGAGCAAAACGTTGAGTCCTGAAAATCATTACTCCAAATCTAACTCTGCCAGAAATAAACCAGCAGCCGACAGAAGAGACAAAGCACTCTGCCGACCACTGGCTCAAGATTGGCGAATTTCAAGCTGCAATTGGCTCATCGCACCGCGTTGGGGTTGACGGTAATGGCATCCAATTCTGCAAAGATACGCTCGATGACAGAATCAGGCATGGGAATGTAGTCGAGCTCACGGGTGATGGCTTGACCCTCTGGGCCCTGAGTCCACTTGAAGACATCCACAAGGGTGTTAAGCAGGGCTTCGTCGCGGTACTCACGGTAGACCATCACCCAAAATAGACCCACAATCGGGTAATGATCAGGGCCTTCGGGATCAGGCACTAGCAGGGCAAAGTCCTCCGGCACAGGGGCATCCAAGGCCGCAGAGGCAGCTTCTGTCGAGAAGGAAACGATGTTACCTGCCTTGTTTTCAAGGCGGGCAGTATCCATGTTTTCCAGCTTGGCGAAGGACTGGTTCACATAGCCGATGGCACCTTCTTCTTGCAGGATGGTAGCAGCTACACCTTCATTCCCTTGTCCACCAATCCCCACCGGCCATTCCACAGAGGTACCTACGCCAGAAGTCCAGTTGGGACAAGCGGCATTGATGTGGTTGCTGAACACAAAGGTGGTACCCGATCCATCAGAACGGTGTACCCAAGTGATAGGCAGATCCGGCAGGCGATCCACCAAGGTGGGGTTCTGGGCCTTGATGCGGATGTCGTTCCACTTTTCAATTTCACCAGTAACGATGCCGCAGTAGGTTTCCCGCTTCAGGATGAGCTCCTCATCCCCAATGCCAGGCAGGTTGTAGGCAAACTCAATAGCACCACCTGCCAAAGGCAGTTGCAGGGGCTTGTAGCCAAACTTGGCCACGAAGTTTTCGAAGCGAGAACGGTTGTTATTCTCGTTCATCGGGCCTTCGGAAGCGCCAAAGTCGACGGTGCCGTTGATGTATTGCTCCAAGCCGGCACCGCTACCGATAGACTGGTAGCTCACTTGCACATTGGGGTTAACGGTGCGGTTGTAGGCGTCGAACCAGCGCTGTAGCACCGGAGCAGCGAAGGTCGCACCAGCGCCGGAAATTTGAGTGGTTTGGGCACGGGCGGGAGCCACTGCCAGGGATCCCACGGCCAGAGCGGCCAGGGAAAGCACAGAAATGGGAAGCAGAGATCGCATAGGTGATATCTGTTGCAGATCAACACCTGTAACCGTAAAGCCTCAAGGTTAAGGCAAAAATATGCTGAGGTTAAATTTAGGTTAAATAAAGAGAAAAAGGCTCTTTTTTTTTTAATGTGTTAATCCTTCAGGAAAATCTACCTGTCACCCATCAATTTGAGTTTATTTAGGCTTGCAATATAAAAAGGATCCCGGAGTAACTGAGATCCAAGAAACCTTTATTGGACAAAGGCTTTAGGGTATTAGTCAACAATTGATCTGAGGCAGACTTTCACTGAAAGACAAGGATTATCCAGGAACGAAATAATCTCGTGATCAATCTGAGTAAGTCAAAATTTGAGGTGAAGAGATCGCCTCCCATCCCGACAAGCTTAAGAGTTATTCGTAATACCTCAGGGGAAATTCTAGCGGAGAAGCCCTAAGGGTTTTAACGGAGGGGGTTGGCTACAGGTTGCTAGACGCAAAATCTGGCCACCGGTTCCCGTAGCCGAGTGCAGTTCTGACCTTGGCCTCAGGTGGGGATCCGCCCGCCGCCCATCAGGTAAAGTAAGGCCATACGCACGGCTACCCCGTGGGTAACCTGCTGTTCGATCAAGTTCAACTCTGGATCTTCCATCACGTCGGAGCTAAGCTCGACACCGCGATTCACTGGGCCGGGGTGCAACAGTTTGACCTGGGGATGACAAAGCTGTAGGCGCTGGTGGGTAATGCCAAAGAGGTGATGGTATTCTCGCAGGCTGGGTAAGAGGTACTCGCCCATGCGCTCCTGCTGCAGGCGGAGGGTGATGACAAAACGGGATCCCTCTAGGGCCGGCTGGAGTTGCCAATGGATGGGAAGGGTATGGCCGGGAATCAGCTGAGCGAAATCTTTGGGCAGGAGGGTGGGGGGGCCGGCCAGATGAACCTCTGCTCCTGCGGCTACGAGGGCATAGATATCCGAGCGGGCCACCCGCGAGTGCAAAATATCCCCAACAATGGCAATCTTCACCCCTTGTAGGTTCTCTAAGCGGGGGCGCTCGGGATCCAAGTGGGCGCACAGGGTGAACAGATCCAGCAGCCCCTGGGTGGGATGCTCGTGCAGGCCATCGCCGGCATTCAATACGCCGGTGGGGGAGCCGCGACGGGCAATTTCGGCGGCCAACTGTTGGGGTACCCCCGCTTGGGCGTGGCGAACAACCAATAGATCGGATCCCATGGCCAAAAAGGTGCGGGCCGTATCCAAAATCGTTTCCCCTTTGCTCAGCGAAGAAATACCGGGGGCAAAATTGAGCACATCTGCCGAAAGCCGCTTGGCCGCCAACTCAAAACTGTTGCGAGTACGGGTGGAAGCCTCAAAAAACAAAGTTGCCACCACCTTCCCTTGTAGGGTAGGCACCTTGGGGAGGGGGCGGGTCAAGACTTCCCGGAAGCTGGCAGCCGTTTGCAGGACAATCTGGTATTCCTCAGGGGTAAAGTCAGCTAGGCCGAGGACGTGTTGTCGTTGCCACACCATGAAGGGGATCCCTTAGAGGCCCATACGGGAGAAAATTTCATCCAAATGGGCAAGATGACGACTGGCATCGAAACAGACAGCCAGCTCCGCCTCACTCAAATGGGCCATCACCTGTTCATCTGCCTGTAAGCTGGCCCGAAAGTTCCCTTGGGGTTGATTCCAGGCGCGGTGGGCGTGCTCCTGTACCAGACGGTAAGCCTCCTCTCGGCTCAGACCTTTTTCCACCAAAGCCAACAGTACCTGCTGGCTAAAAATGACTCCACCGTAGATGTTAAGGTTGCGCTCCATGTTGCCGGCGTAAACCTGTAGGTTCTGCACCAGTTTGGTCATTTGCACCAGCAGGTAGTGACAGAGGATGGAGGCATCCGGCAAAATCACCCGTTCCACGGAGCTGTGGGAAATATCCCGTTCGTGCCAGAGGGGAATATTTTCCAGGGCAGAGAGGCTGTATCCCCGCAATAGGCGGGCAATCCCGGTTAATTGTTCAGACTTGATCGGGTTGCGCTTGTGGGGCATGGCGGAGGATCCCTTTTGACCGGGGGCAAAGTATTCTTCCACTTCCAGCACATCCGTCCGTTGCAGGTTGCGAATTTCGGTGGCAAAGCGCTCCAGAGAAGAACCGATCAACGCCAGCGTTTGCACATACTCGGCATGGCGATCCCGTGAGATCACCTGCGTAGAGGCGGTATCCGGTTTCAGCCCCAACCGGGAACAGGCCAACTGTTCTACTTGTGGTGACACATTGGCATAAGTCCCGACTGCCCCAGAGATTTTGCCTACCGCTACTAGGTTGTGCAATCTCTCCAGCCGCTCTTGATGGCGCAAGCACTCCGCTAACCAACCGGCCAGCTTAAAACCAAAGGTGATCGGTTCGGCATGGATTCCGTGGGTACGCCCGATCATCAAGGTCTGCCGATGTCTCTGGGCTTGCGTCCGAATAGCTGCATTTAGATCCAATAGCCGCGCCTGCAAAACTGCCACAGAAGCCATCAACTGCAACGACAGTGCCGTATCCAGGACATCGGAACTGGTCAGACCGACGTGGATATAACGACCGGCCTCCCCCACATATTCATTGACGTTGGTTAAAAAGGCGATGACATCGTGTTTCACCTCCGCCTCGATCTGCAGCACCCGCTCTGGATCAAAGGCCGCTCTACTTTTGATCTGCTCGAGAGCCTCCCGAGGGATCTCGCCCAATTCCGCTTGTGCTTCGCAGACAGCAATTTCGACTTCCAGCCAGGTTTGCAACTTCTGTGGATTGGCCCAGATTTGGCCCATTTCTGGCAACGTGTAACGCTCGATCAAGGTGCTGGTTCCGTCTGGATAGATAGCCCACGTTATTTTAGCGCTCAAGGACTCGGTTCTGCTGACCCGTGGTTGCTAGGCAATGCCTGAGCATTTGCCTAGGACGGCCCAAAGGGCAACGGTCTGCCCTCAAGCTAGAATTCGGTAACGGGAATGTGGTAGTTCTTTATACGGATAGCGTTACGGAGGGGAAATACCCCACGCGGGCTGTTCTGGCTTTGATGCCCCGACAAGTCGAGTAGAGCTTCCCAGCAATTCCCAGCAGGACTTGAATCTATGACCAAAATCTTTGGTGATTACCGAGAGGATCTCCCCCAGGGCAACGAGTATTTGATCCTGAGATTTTCTCCCACTTCAGTTCCCCTCAAAGAACGCTGGCGAAACAATGGACTTTCTGCCAATTTTATGGCTGATTATATGGCCACTTTTTTCCCAGGCGAGAGTGTAATTACTGTTAAAAGTGCAGTAAGTTTTATTGCTAATGAGTTGATCGAAAATGCGATGAAATATAGCGATCAATCCTCTGATTTTCCCGTAACTATTGCTCTTTATCTTTATCGAGATAGACTTATCTTCTTAACTAAGAATAGTATTGCTAAGCCGCAAGTCCAAACCTTTCAGAATTTTCTAAAGACGCTAACAGAGTCCGATCCCGCCGAACTTTGGCTACAACACTTGGAGCAAGAAGAGGAAGACTCTAACCAATCGGGGCTGGGCTTTCTCAGTATGATCAACGACTACCAAGCAGAGTTGGGTTGGAAATTTGAAGATGCTGACCCTAACGGTGTAGCAGTTTCAACGATGGTACAGCTATGCTCAGAGTCGCTTTAAGGAATACTTTTTCGTGCAACAAGGATGTAAGGAGTAAAAGAAGCGATGGATATTTCGGCGGAAGAGTATCAGATTCAATACGATGCGGTCTCTGGCACTGTTCGTTGTCAGGGATCCCTGCGGTTGGCGGGCACGGAAGAATATGCCCCTGTGGCTAAGTTGCTCATTGATGCGGCAGGTCAGCAACCGGAAACCATGAAGTTGGATCTGCGCCAGCTACAATTTCTCAACAGCTCTGGTATCAATATGCTCTCCAAGTTTATTGTGCGGGTACGGCAGCAGGGAAAGCCCCAGATCACTGTTCTAGGCTCCAAAGGGATCCCTTGGCAGGGGAAGTCCCTTAAGAATTTGCAACGGCTCATGCCCAGTTTGGTATTGGAGCTGGAGGAGGAAGGATGAACCGTAGGTTTGGGGTTGTGGGTTTGGGGCTGTTTGGTTTCCTGGCAGGGATCCCAGCCGCCTTGACCATGCCCTCTCCTGTATTGCCTCCAACAATCACCACCACATCCAACCCAGTAGCCGGAACAGCTTCAGAGTTGAATTGGCAGGGATCCCTCAGGTTGCTGCGCGGAGATAGCCTGGGTGCTTTGCAGGATTTGGATTGGGCTTTGCAGTTGGATCCGGGCTATGCCCCTGCTTATGTCAACCGCAGCTATGTGTACAACCAGTTGCGCCTACCGGAAGAAGCACTTGCCGATGCAGAGCAGGCCATTCGCTTGGATGCAGGGATCCCGGAGGCTTACTTTAGCCGGGGAGTTGCCCGCTTGCAGCTAGGGGAGCGGGAAGCGGCTATGGCGGACTTTCACAGGGCAATGGCCCTATTTGGCAGAAGTGGCAACTTTGCCGATGAGACGATCCTGCAACAGCTGTTGCGCCAACTGGGCGTAGACTAGGGCTTGATCGCTACCTGAGATGGCATGCCGGGCTTACTTCGATCTTTGCAGAGGATAACCGGAGGATGCCTTTATGCTTCTCCCAACCACTCGGCCAGAGACACCGGCTGCGGTTGTAACCCAAAGACGGCACAGAAGGATTCCAGTAGCACCGGCGCAACGGCGGCCATGGTGATGTGGGGGCAAAACTGAACCAGGGATCCGACAGGGCGATCGGGGATCCCACAGGGGACAATCTGTTCAAAGGCCGTCAAATCCGGGCAAACATTCAAGGCAAAGCCATGATAGGTAATCCAACGGGAGACCTTGATACCGATGGCCGCCAACTTGGATCCCTCTACCCAAACCCCTGTCAAGCCACGGATTCGCTCTCCTTTCAGGCCGAAATAAGCCAAGCATTCGATTAGTACCTGCTCCAACTGGCGTAGATACCGATGTAAATCCGGTTGATGGCGCTTGAGGTTCAGCAGCGAATAACCCACCCATTGGCCGTGGCCATGATAAGTGACCTCACCCCCGCGCTCCACCCGCAAGACTTCTATCGCTTCTCCAGAAGCCACTTCTTGAGGGGATCCAATCGGTTGAGCAAGGCTTTTGAGAAACTTCGTGTCAGCCCCCGTGCCGAGGGTATAGATTGCAGGATGGGTGAGCAGCAATAGCCCATCCGGGAACTCGGGATCCCTGACCATACGGGCCAGCCTTTCCTGTTGCCAAGCCCAGGCGGTTCGGTAGGGTACTTCTCCGGGTTGGTGAATGTGGAGCGGGGGAAGTGGCACAGAGGGATCCCTAAGCACCCGTAAAGACAATATCAAAGGCGATGCTGATGCGCGGCTCAGTGCCAACAAACGGGATGGTGCGATGCCAAAGGTGCGAAGGGAACAACACCAACAAACCCGGCTGAGGCTGCACTTGGCGGACTAAGGAATGCTGCGGAGATGCCACAAAGGGAAAACGCTCTGGGTAGGCCCCAAACTCCAGCCATCCAGAAGGATCCGCCGGATCTTCACCCACAGATTGAGGCACCTGCACGTAATACACCCCGCTTAGGGTGGCGGAAGGATGCACATGCGGGATTTGGTGACCTTGCGACTGCATCACCACAGCCCAGAGATCCTGCACCTGAAACTGACCTTGACTCTGATCCAGCCAGGGATGATTGTGCTCCGCACGGCGCGGAGCGCCATCGGCGGGCACTTGGGGAATGAGCTGCTCTAGATAGCGGGGAACTGCCATGGCAATGTGGGATCCCAGGTGGTGGAGGGGGTGATCTGCGTCGGCAGGATCCAGATCTGCCAGCAGGTTGCCGCTGTGATATCCACCACGAGTGGCATTGCGGCTGCGCTCCCAAGTCAGGCTGGGGTGGGCCAGAATCATCTCCGCCAAGCGGTGATTGAGAACGGGCGTTTTGCTGGGGTTGTCGCTGGGAATGATTTGGACAAAGGTTTGCGGATCGGACAAATACCTGGCTTTATCCCAGTTCTTTTGCTCTGCACAGGCAATCGTTTGCAAAGCCAAGGCGAGAGGATGGGCTGGTTCCAGTTGCAAAGCTTTCTCACAGGTCGCTTCTGCGGCTACGGGATCCCCATTCATCAGCAGCAAATTGGCCAGGTTGAGCTGCCCTTCCAACAGGTAGGGATCCGCCAGTACGGCCCGCTGACAGCATTGCAACCCCTGCTCCAGCTTGCCCATTTGGCCAAAGACATCCCCCAAGTTGCTCAGGGCTTCTGCATATCCAGAGCGGGCCAAGATCGCCTGCTGGTAGCAACAGACTGCCTGCTCCAGTTGTCCTTGCTCCTCGTAGAGGGTACCTAGGTTGTTGTGGGCTTCGGCAAAGTTGGGGTTGAGTTGCAGTGCCCGTTGATAACTCTGTTCAGCAGCCTGCCCATCCCCGCTAGCTTTCAGGGCGTTGCCCAAATTGTTGTGGGCTTCGGCGTAATCAGGTTGTAGGCGAATCGCTTGCTCATAGGCTTGGATGGCCTGCGACAGGGATCCCATCTCTTTGAACAGAATGCCAAGGTCATTGTGGACATGGGCAGACTGGGGCTGTAGCCGCACCACCTCTTGATATGCTTGAGCCGCTTCCCGATAAAGCCGGGCGGAGCGCAGCAACTGGGCAAAGTTTACCCGGGCTTCTAAATGATCCGGATCCAGTTGCAGGGCGCGACAATAGTGGGGTACAGCTTCCGCCAGGGATCCCTGACTGTGCAGTAAAAAAGCCAGATTGTAGTGAGCATCTACCTCTTCCGGTTGCAAATCCACCACCTTCTGTAAATATCCCAGCGCCTCCTCAGGCTGACCCTGCTGATGGGCAATCATCCCCAAAAGCTGCAGGGATCCCGTGTGATGGGGTTCCAGTGCCAGGATCCCGTGGGCCAACTGGGCTGCGTGGGGAATGTCCCCCTGCTGCCAATACGCAATACATTCTGTGAACTGACGATCCAGATCAAAAGAAGCTTTCTGGGGAAAAGGGGGCATAGGGGCTTAGCGGAAGTTCCAGGTTCGGTCTTGCTTCAGATCTTAATGCCCTAGCCGCTCAGTTGAAATTCGTGCGGAACTTAGGCTACAGGTAGGTTAACCTGCGCCTGTAACCGTTCCAGCAGAGCACGCGGCTGCAATAAGCCTTCGATGCGGTCAATCGGTTGCCCATCTTTGAACAAGATGAGGGTTGGCAATGCCTGGATGCCCCAACGGGCGGCAATGTTCGGGTATTTTTCTGTGTCCACCTTAATGAAGGAAACCGCATCCCCCACCTGGGGCTTCACCTGCTCCAATACATTGGCCATCAACCGGCAAGGGCCACACCAAGAGGCATAGAAGTCTACCAAAATCGGGGTTGCGGATCCCTCGATCATGTCGGCAAAGCTTTTGAACTGTCGCTTGTGAGCCATAGGACACTCCAATGATTACCCCACGAAAATTTTAGGTGCAGTCTATCTGTAAATTAACTGTTTGAGCTGATAAATGTGAGTAGGGTTCCTGCTACTGTCTGGTTCGGTTTCCCGCTAGCATGTCTAGGATTCGAGGAGATGTACCTGTAGTCTAGGCCGCTGTAACCCGGAATGGGGCAGACTTTACCAGGGCTTAACGATTCTGAAGGAGTGGGATCCCAATGGCAGCAAGTAGTGGAAGTATGGTGAACCGTGGGGTTTTGGGGTTGATCTTGTCTGGGTTTGGCTTAAGCCTGTGGGGAGTGGGGCGCTGGGCCTGGGATCCAACCCAAGCACTGACCGGTCTTGTCCAGATGGCTGCTGGGATCCTATTGATTCTGGGTACACTACTTTACTGGTTGAACACTCGTCCTGCCGACCAACTGTGGGTGGAGCCACAAGGCTGGACGCTAACCCGAGAAACTCCACAGCAATGGCGCATCCAGACTAAATTTGTTGCCCGTAATCTCAATCCTCTTCTAGAGGTTACGCTGGCCCAAGTCACTCCACGACTGCACTTGCTCAGTGCCGGATCTTTAGAAGCGATCCACAGCTTGATGCGTTTGCGCTCTCGCCATGAGGATTTGCCCCCCCGTCAGGACAACTATTGGCAAGCTTACATTCTCAGCCCCGCCAGCCAAACTGGCCTGGAAGTGGAGATCCAACTTACGGGAGATGGCCTTTCCGACTTGCGCTCTGCCTGGCTGGAACTGGACTACATCCAGTACGGTCGGCAACAACGCACCTCTAAAACCAGCCATCTGATCCTGCCGCTGCAGGAGGTGGATCCCTTACCAAAGTTGAATTGGCAACAGCAAGAGCACCTCAGTTGGGCCCCCATCCCCACTCATTTGCTCACCCCCAGCGATGAGTGGCCTGCAGTGATTGAACGGTACATTCGCCCCCATACCCAGCCGGGAGATATCATCGCCATTTCCGAAACTGCAGCTGCAATCGTCCAAGGGAATTTCCGCCATCCCCTGCAAGTAAAACCCGGTTTATTAGCCCGCACGCTCTGCTACTTTTTCCCCTCCAAAACCAGTCTTTCCAGTAGCTACGGCCTACAGACGTTGATCGATTGCTCCAGTTCCTGGCAGGTATTGTGGGCTTTTGTGGTTGGATCTTTGGCTAAGGTATTAGGGATCCCAGGGATATTTTATGTACTGGCAGGGGAACAGGCAGCATTGATTGATGATGTCACTGGCACTTTGCCTCCTTATGATCAATTTATTGTCCTGGGACCTCGGGATCCAGACCAGTTGGTACAACAGATTCAAACTCAAACGGGCTATGAAATAGCCATTGTCGACGCCAATGATCTCGGAGAAGTAAAAATCTTAGCGGCAACTGCGGGAGTCAAGGGATCCCTGGTGGAAGAGGCACTGCGGAAAAATCCAGCCGGAAACTCAGCAGAACAAACGCCTGTAGTGCTCATTCGTGCCCAGTGAAATTACCCGTAAAACTAGCTGGGGCTTTCCATTCCTGAAGTTTTATAGCTTGCATTGCCTGATGGGCAGACAAGAAAATATGCTCAGGCCCAATCTTCTCGACAAAATGAATCGCCTTGAGCCGATCCATCACTGGCCCTTTCACCTCTGCCAAGTGAAATTGCACACCCGCCTGCGAGAGCTTTTCCATCAGTCGTAATATCGACTCCAAAGCACTGCCATCGATAAAATTGACCGCGCTACAGATGAGCAACAAATGCTTCACTTTAGGCTGTTCTGCCACCTGCTTGAGTAAATACTCCTCCAAATAAGCGGCATTGGCAAAAAACAAACTTTCATCCACCCGCACCGCCAAAATCTGGGGATCCGTAATCACCTGATGCCGCAATACATTGCGATAATGCTCAGTACCTGGCACCTGTCCGACAACAGCAATATGGGGGCGGCTGCTGCGCCAAAGAAATAACAGAATCGAGACCACCACTCCGATGCCAATTCCCGCCTCGATCCCCACCCCCAAGACGCTGACAAACGTGACCATCCATATCCCAGCGTCCCCGCGGTCGTAGTGCCAACTGTGCAGCAAGGGGCGAAAGTCCACCAATCCCAGCACCGCCACCAAAATAATGGCTGCCAAAGTCGCCTGGGGCAGAAAGAAAAACAGCGGCATCAACAGCACCACCGTCAAAGCCAGGATCCCAGCGGTGATCAAGGAAGCCAAGCCCGTATTGGCCCCTGCTTGGAAATTGACCACCGAGCGGCTGATCCCCCCTGTGACCGGATATCCACCCGTGAAAGCTGCAGCCAAGTTGGCCGCTCCCAACCCCAACAAATCCTGATTGGGATCCACCTTTTGCCGCCGTTTGCTGGCTAGGGATTGACCCACCGCGTAGCTCTCGGTAAAACCCACCAAACTAATGGCCAAAGCCGTCGGTAGCAGGGATCCCCATTGCTCGACACTCAACTTCGGCCAAGTTAGCGGGGGCAGCCCCGCCGGAATTGCTCCCACCACAGCCACCCCGGATCCCTGCGACCAACCCAAGCCCCACACCAGCAGTGTGGTCAGGAGTACCACCCCTAAAGGAGCCCCTTTACTGAGGGGCAATACCCAGGCATTGGGGATCCCCCAGCGGCGTAACTGAGCCGGCAAGCGATGATTGGCGTAGAGCAATAGGGTGATCGCCAACAACCCCAAACCCAACGTCACCCCATTCAAGCCCTCAAGGCTTTGCCAGAGTTCCCGCAGCAACACCAGAAAAGACTCCGTGTTGGGGATCCGCACCCCCAGCAGATGCTTAACCTGACTAAAGGCGATGATCAAAGCAGCAGCACTGGTAAAGGCAGAAATCACCGCATGGCTGAGGAAATTCACCAAAAAGCCCGCCTGTAGCACCCCCATGCCTACCTGGATTACCCCTACTCCCAGGGCTACCCCCAAGGCCAACTGCCCGTATTCTGGGCTACCTGGTTCTGCCAAGGGTTCTAACCCCGCTGCCACTAGCAACGACACCATCGCCACTGGCCCCACTGCCAAAACCCGACTGGATCCCAGCAAGGCATAAACCACCAAGGGCAGAATGCTGGCATACAATCCGGTTTGAGGGGGCAAGCCCGCTAACAGAGCATAAGCCATACTCTGGGGCACCAGCATAATGGCCACGATCACCCCAGCAATCACATCCCCGGGCCAGTTCTCCCGCTGGTAGTGCAGTAGCCA
>JAUQVI010000043.1:0-16688 GCA_039794885.1 Thermostichus sp. DG02_5_bins_236 | reverse complement strand
AGTCTAGATACTCAATTCATCAACCACGGATAGCGGGAGCAGACTCCACAGCCGCCAAATCCAAGGGGAAGTTGTGAGCATTACGCTCGTGCATCACTTCCATACCCAGGTTGGCCCGGTTGAGCACATCAGCCCAGGTTCCCACCACACGGCCGTTGCTGTCCACAATCGACTGGTTGAAGTTGAACCCGTTCAGGTTGAACGCCATGATGCTGATGCCCAAAGCCGTGAACCAAATCCCAATCACAGGCCAAGCTGCCAAGAAAAAGTGCAAGCTACGGCTGTTGTTGAAGCTGGCATATTGGAAAATCAACCGGCCAAAGTACCCGTGCGCCGCCACAATGTTGTAGGTCTCTTCTTCCTGACCAAACTTGTACCCGGCATTCTGAGACTCATCCTCAGAGGTCTCCCGAATCAAGCTGGAGGTCACCAAAGACCCGTGCATCGCAGAAAACAGCGCACCACCAAACACACCGGCCACACCCAACTGGTGGAACGGATGCATCAGAATGTTGTGCTCAGCTTGGAACACCAACATGAAGTTGAACGTCCCAGAAATCCCCAACGGCATCCCATCGGAGAAAGAACCCTGACCAATCGGGTAAATCAAAAACACAGCCGTTGCCGCTGCCACCGGCGCAGAGTAGGCCACCGCAATCCAGGGACGCATCCCCAACCGGTAGCTCAATTCCCACTCCCGGCCCATGTAGCAGAACACACCCAGCAAAAAGTGCAGCACAATCAGCTGGTAGGGGCCGCCATTGTACAGCCACTCATCCAAAGAAGCAGCTTCCCAAATCGGGTAAAAGTGCAGGCCAATAGCCGCAGAAGACGGCACCACAGCACCCGAGATGATGTTGTTGCCGTACAGCAAAGAACCGGAAACCGGCTCACGAATGCCATCGATGTCCACAGGAGGAGCACCGATAAAGGCGATGATGAAGCAGGTGGTGGCAGTCAGCAGGGTGGGGATCATCAACACGCCGAACCAGCCGATGTAAAGGCGGTTGTCGGTGGAGGTCACCCATTCGCAGAACTGCTCCCACACGTTGCTCGCAGAGCGACGTTGGATAACAGTAGTCATGATTTGATACGAACTTCCCGAAGGAAGCGCGAAGATTTACACCCTAAGATTAAGACATCCGTTAAGTTTCGTCAACTATCCCACCCCTAACTGAGAAGTTTTTATGTCAACTTCCGATTGGATTTTAGGGATCCACACCACAACTCCCGTTTTGGGCTTGGCGCTTTTGCCGGTTGGGGAAGATCTTGGCCAAGGTCGCAGCCAATGTTGGCCTTTGGATCGGCAAATGGCAGCTCAGCTTCATCCTTGCTTGAGGGAGTTTTTAGCTTCTCAGGATCAGCCGCATATTGGTGCCGTTGCAGTAGCCGTCGGACCGGGTAGCTTCACGGGCAGCCGTTTGGGGGTAAGCGTAGCGCGCGTATTGGGGCAGCAGTTGCAGGTGCCGGTGTTTGGCTACTCGGCCTTGGCAGCGATTGCCCGTCAGGTTTGGCATCTAGAGGGATCCCCGGCGGATCCTCTGACCGTGGCCGTGCAGATGGATGCTAAGCGGCAGGAATGGTATGGAGGTATCTATCGAGTGGAGCAGCAGCAGATTTCAGTCTTATGGCCTGAGCAAGTTGGGTCTCTAGCAGACTGGGAGGCAGCTCTGAAAAACTGGCCCGAAGCAAAGCCGGTGGACGCTGCTGCTTTTGCAAATCCGGTGCCGGTGGTGGCTTTGGCGGAATTGGCTCGGATAGCTTTTTCGGCTGGCTTGCACCCTTCATGGCAAGAGGTGCTGCCTACTTATGGCCGTAAACCACCCATTGACCCGCAGGTGCTGAATCGGAGTGCCCCATTGCCACGGTAAGATTGGTGAAGTCCACGCAACGGATCCCCCTGCTGACATGATCTCAAGCAACGATTTGCGCCCTGGCACCTCCGTCGAAATTGATGGCTCCCCCTACAAGGTGATTGATTTCTTGCACGTGAAGCCCGGCAAGGGAGCAGCCTTTGTGCGCACCAAACTCAAGAATATGCAGACCGGCAACGTTGTTGAGAAAACCTTTCGAGCCGGTGAAACTCTACCTGCTGCCACCATAGAAAAAGTGGACATGCAGTACCTCTATGCCGAAGGGGATGCTCTGGTGTTCATGGATATGGAAACCTACGAGCAAGCCCCGATTACTGCTTCCCAAATCGGGAATTCTGTGAAGTATTTGAAAGAAAATATGGAGGTGGCAATCCTGCGTTGGAATGGGCAGGTGATCGATGTGGAATTGCCCAACACTGTCACCCTAGAAGTGGTTGAGACGGATCCCGGTGTGAAGGGGGATACCGCCACAGGTGGAACCAAGCCGGCCAAGCTGGAAACTGGAGCGGAAGTACAGGTGCCCCTGTTCATTAAGGTCGGGGAACGGATTCGTGTCGATACTCGTACCGATAGTTACCTGGGCCGTGAGTAGATTCGGTCGGTTTTGCCGCTGTGGATAGGTGATGAACTAGGAGTGAACCTTCCCTTGGATGTTGTCAATTGGCAGGAAATTCGGCTCTTACTCTCAGCCCTCGAAGAGAGTGCTGTTACTGAACTGACTCTTGAGCTCAAAGACTTTCGCCTCACTTTACGCAAAGGGATCCCGGCTGCTGAGGTAACCCACTCAGTTAGTCCTCCCCCTGCCCCAGTTTCTGCTATCCCCACTGCTCCTCCCCCCCCGCCTGCTCCGGTTGAGACAGCACCTACCCATCGTAAGGTCACCCCCAGTCATTGGGTGGATGTGACAGCACCCATGGTGGGAACCTTTTACAGTGCGCCAGCCCCAGGAGAAGCCGATTTTGTCCGCAACGGTGAACGGGTGAACAAAGGCCAGACCCTCTGTATTATCGAAGCCATGAAGCTGATGAATGAGCTAGAAGCCGAAATTGCGGGAGTGGTGACCGAGATTTTGGTCAGCAATGGGCAGTCGGTAGAATTTGGCCAAGTGCTAATGCGCTTGGATCCAACTGGGTAACTGTCAGAAAATGGCTGATCTGCCTTGTTTTGAAACCTGAAAAGACATCTTTGTTCTCCTGTAGGGAACGATAGGCTAGAGTACGGCGTAAATGCTGAGCTAGGAGCCAACCTCGATGCCCCCACGCTCCTCTTCCCCTTCCTCTGGTTCCACCCCATTTCCGTTTCTTGAAGCCAAAAGTGCCGCTTCAGCCGATGAGCTTGAGTCTAGCTTGCCGCTCGGACAGCGATTGGTGCGGGCTGGATTGCTTTCCCAATCCCAATTGGCCCAGGCTCTGCGGGAACAGCAGCAAAACCACCTCAAGCTAGGGGAGGTATGTCTGGAGCGGGGTTGGCTGCAGCTGTCGGATCTCTATCGCTTTATTCCCAGTCAGGCTCTCTCTCTGGGGGAGATCTTGGTAGCACTGGGCTACCTGGATTTTGAGCAGTTACGGGTGGCTCTGGCACAGCAACGGCGTTATGGCCGAAAACTGGGAGAGATCCTGACCTGGAAAGGCTGGGTACAGCAAGCAACCTTGGATCACGCATTGGATGTGCAGGTGCAATTACAGCGGCTGGCCTCCCCTAACGCTTGGGAAGCTCTGCAACCGTTTTTGGCTGTTGATTCAAAGCCTCTGGCGATGCCTGAACCTGGGGTGGCATCTGTGGATCCCCTACAAGTCATTCAAGTTCAGGGGAAAACTCCTGCCCCCTATCGAGAAGAACCAACACAAGGATTCCCATCTGAAAACTCCGGGATGGAATTGGAAACAGCGGCAGACCCCCCTTTGGCGCCTGAGCCGGTGGTACCTCTATTGGATCTCCAAGACCCTGGCTCCCCCTTCGCGCCGGAGCCGCAACCGACGACCATCGCCGACTACCGCAAACAGGTGGAGGCTCTCAAATTACAGATTCACCTACAGGAGCAGGAATGGGACGGGATCCTGGCCAACATGAACCAACAGATTGCGGATTTTCAGAGCCAGTACCATCAGCGGATTCAAAAATTGGAATCCACCATTCGTCTGCAACAGGCGGAGATCCGGCAACAGGCAACTTTACAGCAGGATTTGACAGTTTGGCGGGAGCAACTGCAACGGCTGGAAACCGACCTAGCCAATGCCCGTGCTGCTGAGCAAAAGGCCCAGCGGCAGCTACAAACCCAGCAGGATTGCTATCAATCGGAATTGGAACAATTACAGGAGCAAATCCAGATTCTGCAAAAGCGCCAGTTGGATTCTGCGGGTGCTGTGGCCGATTTAGAAGCTCAGCTAGAGTCTGCCCGGTGGCAGATCCAGCAACTCGAGTCGGAACGGGATCAGTTAAGGTTGCAACTTTTGCAAGGGATCCCTCCAGCCACCACTTCAGCTCCCATAGAGCTGGCAGAAGAACACACTAGCGGGGCGGAGTCCTTGGAACTGACCCATTTGCAAACCCAGGTAGCCAGCCTACAAGAGCAACTTTTGGAATCGTCGGCAGCCTTGCAATCTTGGCAAGAGCGCTATGCCCAATTGCAACAGGAACACGACATTCAAATGGCTCAGCTCTCCGGTCGTCCCCATCCTGGGCAAGTAGAGGATTTACAGGCTCAACTGCAACAGCTCCAGACACAAATGACTTCGTTGATCACTGCCAATCGGGAATACAAAGCGCAAATCGTCCAGCAGGAGGAGCACCTACGGCAGAGCCAAGCTCAGATCGCACAAATGACGGCGGAACAGGCAGAAACGGATCAGCGCGTGGCTGAATTGGAGGGATCCCTGCAAACTCGCCAGGAAGCTTTGGAACAAGCCCAGCAACAGATCAAAAGCATGGGATCCCGTCTCAGTGCTCTGCAGGAGCAGCAAGCCAACCTGACAGTGGAACTGCACCATGCGCGGGAACTGCTAGCCGCCTACCGACAAAGCCTGGAATCGCTACAAGAGAACTTAAAAATCCAGCAAGATCAGAACCGTCTGTTGCAGGTGAGCTATGAGCAGCAAAAACTCATTGCCGAAGCAGCCCGAGCGGAATTGGAAGCGGCTAGTACTCCTGTTGGCCCTGCCGGGGAACGTTCTTTTGGGTTGCGGCCACGACGACCTAGGCGATCAGAAGGCGCTGAGGAAATGCCTGGCGGAGGGGAACTGCTCCTAACCCCTGATGAAGATACCTTGCCGGATCCCCTGTTGGCGGAGCTCACCCCTTGGGCACGCCACCTCTTCCAGAATTTGCAGGAGGCGGGCCTGCTGAATCAGCCGCAGATCGAGCATATTCTGACCACTTGGCAACAGTCGGGGGGTAAGTTAACGGCGGTGATCGGTGAGTGTAGCGGATTGAAGGCAACTACTATCAAATTTTTTGCCGATGGCGGGTATTCTGCTCGTTTGTCTGGCTGTCGGCGCGTGGGGGAATTTCTTAAGGCTGCCGATTTGCTCGAGAGTAGGGTACTGGAATCTTTAGCGTCGATGGATGAGTCGGATCAGTGGGGGGATCCCTTGGTAGAACAGGGCTTATTGCGGCTTGAAACCGTTCAGTATTTCCGCAAACATTTCCTGCACCCCTCTGCCAGTGAGGAGTAGCTCTCACTCCTATGCCTGAGGTTGTCCGGTTGAGGAGGGTCTTGCCCCCAGCCCACATCGTTGGGCAGGAGATGGCGGCGCGTTTGCTGATGTTAGCCCTACAGAAGGGCCGGATAACCTCCGCCTATTGCTTTTTGGGGCCAGAGGGGGTGGGGCGAAGTTCGCTGGCCCGTTGGTTTGCTCAGGCGCTCCTGTGCGAGTCCAGCTCAGGGATCCCTTGTGGGCAGTGCTCCAGTTGTCACTGGTTGCTGGCGGGTAATCATCCCGATCTACATTGGGTGAGTCCCACCTACTTACATCAAGGTCGTCTAATCGCGGCCAACTCAGAAGAAGCGCAAATCTTGCAACGGCGCTCCCCACCCCAAATTCGGTTAGAGCAAGTCCAGGCCATAGCACAGTTTTGTGGCCGTAGGCCGATTCGTGCCCAACACTCGGTGGTGGTGATGGAGGGCTGTGAAACTTTGGCAGAAAGTGCAGCCAATGCGCTGTTAAAAACCCTAGAGGAACCGGGCTTAGCTCATATTGTTCTCATTGCTCCCCAGACCACCTCGCTGTTGCCGACGCTTTTGTCCCGTTGCCAGATGGTGCCGTTTCGCCGCCTCAGTCCAGAAGAGGTTGGCCAGGTGTTGAGGAGGTTGGGCTACGAGGAGTTGGCAGGGATCCCTAAGTTAGAACTGATTGCTTTGGCTCAGGGCAGTCCTGGATTGGCATTGGTGGCTCACCAGCAACTGCAAGGGATCCCGCTGGAATTGCTTCAGGATCTCAAACGTTGGCCCCATTCTCTACAACAAGCCTTGGAATTGGGCAGAGCTGTGGCTACCCGTCTGGATGTGCCAGCACAACTGTGGCTGATCGACTATTTGCAGCAGCATTTTTGGGTACAGGGATCCCGTCAACCGATACAGCAATTAGAACGTATTCGCCGCCAGCTTCTGCAATTTGTGCAGCCTCGCCTCAGTTGGGAGGTTAATTTGGCTAGTTTGGATACGATGATCAGTCTCTGAATCCGAGGTTAGCTATGAGTGATTCAATCCCACCTGTAGGATAGAACAAAATCATCACAGATTTGTGTGCAGAAGCAGAATGAGACGAGCGACTTTTCATCGATAGTTCTGTTGACTGGGCACGGAATTACGAGCGAAGTCTGATTCCTGTAGAGATGTGGTTTCCTCGGTAAGGAGACATTTGTGAGGCTCTCGAGGATATGATTGTTCACTGTATGATATCGTGGGCTGCACCGGTTACCAGCAGAGAGATTGCGCAAGAAAGGAGATCGGGTTGTGGTTGACGATGAGCCCTCCGATTCCCAAGCCATGAGTACCTATGCCAAAGCAGTTAACTACAAGATGCTGGAGGAGAGAATTATGCCAGCAGCAGGCCGGACTGCAGCGAAATATGGAGGCCTTCACTTTTTGCTAAAAACAGTGGATCTGAGTCGCAAGTTTAAGTTGGTTCATCAAAAAAGATTGACGTGATTAACCAAGGTCCTATGGTCAATCAATCCCATCTCAGTCTTTATTACAAATCAGGAACCTACCCCAAAAACCAAGGGATCCTCCGTGACTAGCCCCCCAGGGATCCCTTATCTCAAAAGTCAGATATCTTCCAAGACTGGCAACATAACAACCAAGATAAGTGGCGCCAGAAAACCTTTGCATCACAGCCAGGCTCCTTCAACCGCCCGCTTCATTGACTTGTTAGCCTGCAGTAACAATGCCAGTACGTTGCAACCATTCAGGGAAGGAGAGCCTCGCTATCTCCTCAGAAGTAGTAGTAACATCCACATCGCATCCCCCCTCACCGATAAAGCGAAATAGAGGTACTCCTTGTGGCCAGAACCGTGCAAGCGTATCGAGAGGAATAGATGCTGCACTGCATTTGCGTCCCGCAATCTTACTCCATGACACTGCCATTTCGTCTAACGTCATGGCATCCCCAACAATTTCGATCGCCTGTCCAAGATAACTTTGAGGATTTGCAAACACTGCGGCGGCAACCTCAGCAATGTCATCAATGGCAACCATCTGAAGTTTGCGATTGGATGGAAAAGGAATCGATAGAGTCAACTCATCGGTCTCTGAGCGTACCGGGAAATAGGTGGTTAAGTTTTCCATAAAGAAAACAGGACGCAAGATGGTCGCCGGAAGCGATAACTCTGCAATACGTTCTTCAACGGCTCGCTTTGAACCCAATCCTGGTATCCCTTTAGCACGATCGATAACTGCAGAAGCATAGACGAAATGCTTCACCTGTGCTGTCCAAGCTGCATCAGCAACAGCAATCCCCCACCGCGCCTGACCAATATCTCCTGGTGTCGTCAGAGCAGGTTGAACGCTGTAAACACCATAAGCATCTTCAAGAGCTTGGACCAGTGAGGCAAAATCATCAAAATCAGCCGAAATAATATCAGCACCCAAGACTGAAAGGGCTTGAGCTTTCGTTGATTTGGGATCTCGCGTCACCGCACGAACTTGCCAACCTTCTTGTAGAAGCTTCTTCGCAACCGCTCTCCCTTGTGTTCCTGTTGCGCCAAAAACAGTTATGACTTGATTAGAGTTCATCAATCCGCTACTCCATCAATGTATTGACATCAGTAGCCTAAGTTGATAAGAACTAAAAAACAAGTACGCACCTTTTAGTAACTATGCTTCTATGACACAACCAACAGAAAAACGAGTCGCAGATCTCTTTGCAGAATCTTGTCCGTCTAGACGCATACTTGAACTAATCGCCGGCAAGTGGAGTCTCTTGATCCTGTTTGCCTTGAAGGATAAACCTCGTCGAAATAATGAACTTCTCCGACACATTGAGGGTATTTCTCAAAAAATGTTGACGCAAACCTTGCGAGGTCTAGAAGAGCATGGATTAGTCAAACGTCAAGCGTTTCAGGTTGTGCCTCCGCATGTGGAGTATGAACTCACACCTCTAGGTCAGTCACTAGGTAAGGCTTTGAAGTCTTTGGATCAATGGCTTGTTGACCATTTAGATGAGGTCATGACTGCACAGGCAGAGTTTGCTGATGAAAACCTGTAATTCACTCAACTTTGAACACTGACAGATAACTTCACGATACTCCCCACAAACTGAAGCGGAGCAGGCTAACGTTCCACTTCAGAGGCGGGCCACTGCAATCGGTTGTTAGGCCGTTTGTTGTAAAGCCCTTACTGCGCATAGAGGGTGAGCTACTCGAATTTTGTAGCGATCCACCATGTGGTGCCCCAGCATCCTTGACCCCGCCCCGTTTGTCTTCGTCCTGCTTCTTGGCTGGCTCTTGCACCAAGACCGCTCCGGCTTCGAGCGCCTTTCGATATGTCGCATTTACGTCCTGGGCGTAGATGTGTACATAGGAGGAGATGGGTCGCCAATCAGGCGGTGCCGGATCGGCAAGCACTATGACGGTGTCATCGATGCGAACCTTGGCCTGCATGAGTTTGCCGGAGTCATCATTTGCAACTGGAACTCAGTCGCCGTTGCTCGATGGTTCACTGGAGCTACGATCTGTTGCTAGAGACGCTTGCTTGTGTAATTCTTGTCCGCTGAAACATAAAGCTTTGTATCTAGATTGAACACTTCTGGCTTAAAGGTTCCATGCCGATGTGGTGACAACAATTCAGAATCATCTTGAGGGGATCTGTGAGTATTTTGCCAATCGCATGACCAGTGGGATTATGGAGGAGACTAACAACCGGATCAAGGTGATAAAGCGACAAGGGTACGGGTTTGCCAACATTACTAACTTCAGAGCCCGATTATTAGCAGCTTTCTGACCTTAGTAATTCTTGATCACCATAAGTCCGGGAGAGCCTTAAATCGTTAATTCATTTACCGCAAAAAGCGGGCCAGCAGCACCATGCCGATGCCGCCAAACAAAATATTAAAGCTCCAGGCCGCTGCCCAAGGAGGCAATGCCCCGGCTTCTCCCAAACTGCGGGACACACTCAAAATCACGTAGTAGCCAAACACCAACAAAATACCGAAAACTACGCCACCATAGCGGCCTACTCGGCGGGCTGTACCGGATCCCAGGGGCAGAGAAATCAACACTGCAAAGAAGCTAGCTAGAGGCAAGGAAAAGCGCAGATGAAACTCTGTGCGCAGAGCCTGGGTATTCAGGTTAGAGCGGGCTAGGCGTGAGATTCGTTCTGTTAATTCCGGTAAGCGCAACTCGCTTGGGGGAACCGGCGGCTGCATTAGGGTGGCCAAATCCTCTGACACTTGCAATGGCTTGCGGTCGAAGGGTTGCTCGGCAATGCTGGTGCCAGCAGGGCCATAAATGTGGTTAACCCCTTCAATCAAGCTCCACTCCAGCCCATTCCACACTGCCTGAGCTGCTAGTGTCACTTCCACTAACTGGTATTTTCCCCCCGGTAACGGATTCACCCGCAACACGCTCACATCCTGCATCGTATTTAGCCGTGGATCCACTTGGCGTATAAAAAACCACAGGTTATCTTCTGTCTTAAAAAAAACATCGTATTGAACGGGAGTGGTGGACTGCGTGAGCAAAGCCTGCTGATCAATCTCGCGGATCTGCTGTTTGCTGGCCGGGAGCAACACGTTACTAATCCCAAAAGCGCTCAGGCTCATGGTCAGTCCCACCCACAACAGAGGCATGAAAATGCGTGTAAACGGGATCCCAGCCGCTCGTAAGGCAGTGATCTCGCTATTGCCGCTCAGCTTGCCCAACGTGAGCATGGTGGCAAAAAAAGCGGCGATCGGCATCCCCAGCACTACCATCTCCGGCATATCCAGAGCCAGAAGACGCAACACCATCAATGGCGGGACGGATCCCTCCACCAGTCGCTCTGCCAGGGTAAACAGCCGGCCCACTAGCAGCAGCATTGTGCCCCCTGCCACACCGGCCAGCACTGGGGTGAGCATCTGCCCAAACAGATAGCGCTCCAACAGCCAGAACTTGGTTAGCAAAAGGGCGATCCTCCAACTGCACCGGCCACCCACTTTAGCCTATGAAGTCTGGCGGCTCCGAAGCACTGGGGTCAAAATCCGGATTTTTGTGCAGCATTTGCGGAGGCAGTTCTGGGCTCAGTCGGGCTCCCCAAGCAGCCAGGTAAGCCCGTTGTTCGGGGGAAAGACGACGCACCTGGCGAAAATCAGCTCCCGCCACGACCGCTCCGGCATAGGCACCGGTTTTGAAGTTCGGTTTTTGTCCCGGTTGAGCCGGAGAAGCCGTTTCTAGGGATCCCACAAACAACAAGGCCCGGTGCAAGTCCGCTCCCCGCAAATCCGCACAGCAGAGGTTGGTTCCACACAAGTTGGCATAGCTGAGATCACAGTCCCGCAGGTTGGCGCCCTCCAGGCTGGCTTCGCTGAGGTCAATGGCCCGCAGTTGGGTAGCGTGCAAATCGGCTCCCTCCAACATCGCTTCTAGCTTAACGACACGAATCCCGTGCAGGCGATCCCGTTGGTAGCCGCCTTTGCCATCCAAAATCGGGCGACCCAAATGATCATCGCGCCGTAGGGGGCTAAGCAAGTTGGCTGTAGAAAGAAAGCGCAGGATCTTGGCTTTGCCAAAGCGATCCACCCCGTTCAACAAAGCAGCGGTGCGTCCGGCGGCAATAGCCCGTTCTAGGGGCCAGTCATCCAGTTGGCCATCCGGGGCCAAGACCAAACCAGAGATCCCCTCAAAGTAAGCATCGATGGTTTGCTGCTGGGTGATCACATTCTGCTGAATGGTCAAATCTCGGGAGATGATGTACTGCCTCCAGGCAATGTAGGCGGCCAAAATAGCAATGAGGATCTGTCCTGCCGCCCCAAATACCTCCCCCAGCGCCCCAATCGCCTCCCAACTCAGGGATCCCACTCCGGAGAATACTCCACTCAGGCTCATCCCCCCGAGTCCGGCTAAGCTGAGGGCCAGCCCCATCCACAGAGAACTCGGCCAGGTACGCACCTGATGCCAAAGGTCGCGCCCAATTCTGATCCAAAACGGTCGTCCCCACCACCCTGCCAGACCCAGTAGCAGTAGCACCGCGACCCAACCCATTCCCTGCTGACCCCAGAACAAGGCTAGGCCCAGCAGCCCAGCTGGGATTCCCAACAACAATAGGTTCAAGAGCGTCCCTAACCCGGAACCGGCCACCGGAGAGACGGAGTCGAAGGTAAGCAACTCAGGGGCAAAAGGTTTGACGGTCATGGGATCCTTTGAGCGGGATGAGTCTCCAGGTCTAGCGTTAGGTCGGGAAAAAGAAGCCTGCGTTTCTCCGTATCTGGGGCTGAGTGCCAGGGCAGGATCCTGTCCCCCAGGTTTGTTAGGATAACTTCGACCTTCCTTCTCTAGCCCAACCCGGTGTGAGGGTGACAACTATGATCTCTTTATTGTCTGGCCGGTTGATGACTGGCAAGTCCAGCTTACGTGTTCAGAGTCTCACCTCTTTACTGCTCCTCAGCACCACCTTACTGCTGGCAGCAGGCTTTGATCCTGGCTGGGCACAAACCTCTTTGGATACAGGCATTTCTGGCGATCAAACCCTACCCAGTGCTCCGCCGCTACCCGACAATCGCCCCACTATTTTTGTGGATGCGGCCAAGGGCAGCGATACCCGTGGGGATGGCTCCCGTAATAACCCCTTCCAAACCATTACCCATGCGGCTCAGCGAGCTCCCTCTGGTAGTGTCATTCAGCTTTTCCCAGGTGTTTATAGCGAGCAGAGCGGTGAGATTTTTCCGATTCGTCTCAAGGCTGGCCTCACCCTGCGGGGTGACGAATCCTCGTTGGGAGAAGGCTACCTGATCACGGGAGGCGGCACCTACATCAGCCCGACAGTGGCCCGACAAAACGTCACGATGCTGGCGGAAACGGGGGCAGAAGTGCGGGGCATCTCCATGCGCAATGAAGGTCGGCGGGGCTATGCCCTTTGGGTTGAATCGGCCTCTCCACGTGTTCTTAATAACAGCTTTGTCGGCAGCATCCACGATGGTATTTTCATCACCGGCGCTTCCAATCCTTGGGTAGAGGGCAATCGCTTCTATCAGAATGGGGCCAATGGCATTTCCGTCTTGGGTACCTCTCAGCCCACCATCGTCAACAACCTGTTTCAAGAAACCGGCTTCGGCCTCACCCTCGATCAGCGTTCTACACCGATTGTGCGAAACAACCGCATTCTGCAAAATCGCACCGGTGTGATTGTCGGGGGCAGCTCCAAGCCGATGCTGCGCAACAATCTGATCGCCCAGAACCTGGAAACTGGCCTCACCGCCATCACCACAGCTCTACCGGATTTGGGTACGGCTGTGGATCCCGGCAACAACATCTTTGAGGGCAATGGCCAGTACGACATCAACAACTCCACTCGCGGCCTGCGCATCAATGCCAATGGCAATCAGTTGCGGGGTCAAACCAAAGGGGATCTGGATCTGGCGGGCCAAACCACTGTCGCTGCTGCCCCTACTGCCGCTCCCAACCCGATTTCCCCTGGTGCTCTTTCCTTGCCCAGTACCCCCACTTTACCGGCTGCACCTGAGCCTGCACCGGCAGTGGCCACCCCAACTCCCACCCTGCCGACCCTAACCGTGCCAGAGACCACCTCCCCCACTGCTATTCCCCCCACGGATGGAGTGCAAGGTACCTTAGACACGGGATCTGGAGGGCGCATTTTACCCCCTGCCAGTGGGACAGATCCTGCAATCGCAGCCCCCGTAACGGCCAGTGAAACCGCTCCGCAGCCCCAATCTCAGGAGTTTACTGCCGTTCCCTTCACACCGGATGGATCCACCACCCCCGCTCAGCCAGTGGTTCCGCCCCCCACGGCCAGCAGCTCCAGCTCACCCCCTCTGACGGATATCACTACTCTGTTACCTCCGCCTGCCCAGCGCCAATCTCAAGCTGCTCCAGCCGCTCCAGTATCCGCAGCTCCTCCGACAACTGCGGTGGCTGCTGCCGATTCCGCCACTCAGTTCCGCGTCCTGGTTACCCCGAGAAGCAGTGAGGATCTGAGCCGCTTGCAGCAACTCATCCCCGATGCAGTGGAAACGGTTTTCAACGGCAGAAATGTGCTCCAAGCCGGTCTCTACGACAGCCGCAGCCAAGCCCAGTCGGTGTTGGATCAGCTCTTGGATGCCGGGTTTGAAGCTGTTGCTGAGATGATCTTCCGCTGATTTCCTGGAGCCCTGGTGGGATCCAAGTCAAAATGGGGGTAATCCGCAATAGCAGGGATCCCTTTGCAACTTGATCGCGTCGGCGGGACAGCGTCCCATTCTCCTTTGATTCCCACTTCTCACCACCTGGTTCTGTTCAGCGGCAAGGGTGGAGTGGGCAAAACAACTCTTACCTGTGCTTTGGCTCGCCAACTGGCACGGGCAGAGCCGCAGCGCTCCATTCTACTAATCTCGACAGATCCGGCCCATTCCTTAGGGGATGTGCTGGATATACCGGTTACAGATCGGGCTCAGCCTTTGCCCGATTGCCCCAATTTGCAGGTGCGTGCTCTACAAGCTGAGGTGCTGCTGGCAGCCTTTAAGCAAACCTATGGGGCAGCACTGGAACTGATCGCCGAGCGCGGCAGTTGGTTTGGTCGGGAGGATCTGCTGCCGGTTTGGGATTTGGCCTGGCCGGGGGTGGATGAGCTAATGGCGATTTTGGAGGTGAATCGGCTGCTGGCGGGTGGAGAAATCGACACGGTTATTCTGGATACCGCTCCCACCGGACATACCCTGCGCCTGCTGGAGTTACCGGACTTTTTGGACAACTTGCTGGCGGTTTTTGCTACCTTTCAAGCCAAGCATCGAGAACTCTCCCAAGCTTTAACGGGCACCTACCGAGCGGATGAAGCAGATGCCTTTCTGGCCCAACTGCAAGGGGAACTCCAAGCTGGAAAAGCGCGGCTGACGGATCCTGACACGACTTCGGTCTGGCTAGTGATGCTCCCGGAGCATTTGAGCCTGGAGGAAACCCGGCGTTTTTGTCAGCAATTGCAGTATCGCCGCTTACCCATCGGCGGGATCCTTGTCAATCAGGTTTTGCTGGGATCCCGGCAGCCCTCTCCTCTCTACCAAGCCCGACAGCAGGAACAACAGCGTCTGCTGAGGGCCCTTACGGAAGGCTTACCCGACTACCCAATTTGGGTTGTGCCTTACCAATTGCAGGAGCCGATTGGCGCCATTGCCCTGGATGAGCTGGTGACCCAAGTGTTGCCGCTGCGGGAGCTGCCTGAGGTTAACTTTGGGGCTAATTTTGTTCCCACCCCTTCAAAAGGGATCCTGGTCGAGCTAGGTACAGGAGTGTACATTCCCGATCTCCTCGAGCAAGGGATCCGGCTGGCTCTGACGGGGGGTAAAGGGGGTGTAGGCAAAACAACAGTGGCCGGGGCACTGGCCTGGAACCTAGCCAAGCGACATCCTGAGAAGCAGCTGTTGCTGGTTTCGATTGATCCGGCCCATTCTTTGGGGGATCTGTTCACGGTGAAGTTGGGTCAGGATCCCCTGCCGTTATTGCCCAACCTAATGGGGCAAGAGATTGACGCGGCAATAGTGCTGGAGCAATTCCGACAGGACTACCTAGAGGATATTGTGGCCATTTTGGCCGGAGAATCAACCCCTGGAGTGGAGGTGCAATACGACCCGCAAGCCTGGCGACAACTGTTGCAAATGCCCCCACCTGGCTTGGATGAGGTGATGGCACTATTGACGGTGCTGGAGCAAAGCTCAGCCGGCCAGTTTGATTTGGTGGTGCTGGATACCGCTCCCACCGGCCATATGTTGCGGTTTTTGCAGATGCCTCAAGCTCTGGAGGGATGGGTGAGTTTGGCCTTGAAACTGTGGTTGAAGTATCGAGATGTGGTGGGCAGACCGGAATTGGCACAGCGCTTGCGCGGATTATTGGCTCAGGTGCGGCAACTGCGGCAACAACTTCAAGATCCGCAATTTGTGACTTTTATTCCGGTTTTTAACCCAGAACAGGCGGTGCTGGCCGAAACACAGCGGTTGCTCGCTGAACTGGATGGGCTAGGGATCCCGCATCCCTATGCCGTATTAAACCGGATTTGGCTGGATCAGTCGGATGTGTTTGGAGAAACGGTAGCCCAGCGGCAGCAAAAGCTGTTGGCCCAACTGCCTGAGTACCTGGCGCAGCAACCCATGGTGCAAATCCCCTTCTTACATCCACCCAGCCTGGAATCCATCGGTGCCTATCTGCTGGGGGCAGCAAAGACCAGCTCCCCACAGGGATGATCTCGGATAGGCCTTTTTTGACATCCTCCCCCAAGCTGAGCACCAATCCCTCGCTGCCCCCTTCTCCAGGAGCAAAATCCCAATGGGCGGTTTCTGGGTTGAACAGCCGTTCGCCGGCCCGCAATACAATCACCAAGTGAATGGGATAAGAAGTACGATTGACAACCTGAAAGAATCCTTGTGGGCAACACCGGTTGGAGGGGGAAGTTCCCCTTCTAACGGCTCTTGTGGCAGCTCTGTAACTCTTCTTGCTGCTCCTCTGCTGTGTCTAGCACCACCTCATCCAGCATTTGTGCCCCCAACCGATGAGCATTGCCGCCGACCATAACCAGGGTGGTGGCCAATAGGAGGGATCCCTGGCACAGGCGATGCCACAACCTCCTGTTTTTCAGCGACCCAGATGGACATATAACTGAAATGGGGGAAGGAGCAAGTGTTTCCATTAATTCCACTTTTCCGTTCCGCAGGATGCCGAGCATCAAGAGAAGCGACTACCAGATCACCATCCAGACAGCGGAAGGAGTGATGTTTCCATTAATTCCACTTTTCCGTTCCGTAGGATGCGGAGCATCAAGAGAAGCGACAGCGGCAAAGTCCGCTCAGTCCAGATCTCAGACAAAAGTTTCCATTAATTCCACTTCTCCGTTCCGTAGGATGCGGAGCATCAAGAGAAGCGACAACCCCTTTGCAAATAATGGTGAAAAGGCGAGTAAAAAAGTTTCCATTAATTCCACTTCTCCGTTCCGTAGGATGCGGAGCATCAAGAGAAGTGACAATCCTTCCCCCACCCACCCCCTACCGGTCTTTGCAGTTTCCATTAATTCCACTTCTCCGTTCCGTAGGATGCGGAGCATCAAGAGAAGCGACTGGTGGTACCGTCGCTGGAGGAATCCCCCGCCTAGTTTCCATTAATTCCACTTCTCCGTTCCGTAGGATGCGGAGCATCAAGAGAAGCGAC
>JAUQVI010000042.1:0-16863 GCA_039794885.1 Thermostichus sp. DG02_5_bins_236 | reverse complement strand
TGATGGCGCTGCCCATTGGGATCCTAGCGATACAAAACCTACTCATGCCCTGGCTGCTCTGGCATTGGAAGCTCTATCCCGATTGGATCCCGGAACTGAAGCTGATGGCGGTATTGCTGGTGGTTTCGGGAGCCTTGGGGGCAGGCATCGGTGGCTGGCTGTATTGGGGTGGCAAACGAATGCTTCAGCTGCCCTGGCCGGATCTGCAGAATCTGCTCGCCTATGACTTCTATACGGGGCAACTGTACCAAGCTGTGGTGGTACAGCCGATTGCTGCTCTGGCACACGGGCTGGAATGGATTGACCACAACTGGGTGGATGGCCTAGTCAATGGGGTGAGCTTGGCCTTTTTGTTTGGCGGTGAAACCTTGAAGTACACCTTGTCAGGTCGGATGCAACTGTACGTGTTGCTGGTCTTAATTGGCATTGTGCTGGTGGTGGCCTGGTTGGTGCGCTCGCCAGCACTGGGGTTGGCTTGAACGGTGAGAGGCAGGATTGACCAGCTTGGATTTTGTTACGGTTCAACTCCGATCCAAAGGGGTGCAGAGAATTGCAGAGGACAAGGACAAAACAATTTGAATTCGCGGTGGGTACAGGTTTTCCGGTGAGCGTGCGATTGGCGAGGAGAAAAGAATGCTGAGCCTACTGATTGGGATCCCATTGCTAGGGGCCACGGTGATTGGGTTGATCCCCGAGCAATGGGATAAGCAGGTGCATCGAACATTGGCCCTAATTTTTGGGCTGGTTCTCTTGGGTCTCAGTTTTGGGTTGTTGCTGAAATTTGATCCCAATTTGGGTTCTTTGCAACTGGTGGAGACGGTGGCTTGGATCCCCCAGTTGGGCTTGATTTATGAGTTAGGGGTGGATGGTATTTCCCTCCCTTTGGTAGTGATGAATGGCTTGCTGATGTTAATCGCCATTTGGGCCAGTGGCAAGGTGGAGCGGCCTCGTCTGTACTACAGCCTGCTGTTGATGTTGGCAGCGGCAGTGGCAGGGGCTTTTTTGGCGCAGAACCTACTGCTGTTTTTTCTGTTTTATGAGATTGAGCTGATTCCGCTGTACTTGCTGATTGCCATTTGGGGAGGGCCACGCCGTACCTATGCTGCCACCAAATTTTTGATCTACACAGCTCTGTCCGGCATCCTGCTGTTGATCGGCTTTTTTGGGCTCAGTTGGCTGAGTGATACCAACAGCTTCACCTACACGGTGCTGCAAGCCCATCCCCTGCCCTTGGTGCAGCAAAGCTTGTTGTTGATCCCGATCTTGTTGGGATTGGCCATCAAGATCCCGTTGGTTCCGTTCCATACGTGGCTACCGGATGCTCACGTGGAAGCGTCTACCCCAATTTCTGTGCTCTTGGCGGGATTGCTGCTGAAATTGGGCACCTACGGCCTGTTGCGGTTTGGCTTGCAACTGTTGCCGGATGCTTGGGAACAAGCGGGGCCGTGGTTGGCAGGTTTGGCAGTGGTGAACGTGCTCTATGGCTCCTTCAACGCCTTGGTGCAGCAGGATATGAAGAAGTTGGTGGCCTACAGTTCAATTGCCCATATGGGCTACATTTTGTTGGCAACAGCGGCTGCTACCCCCTTGGCACTGGTGGGATCCGTCTTTCAAATGATCAGCCATGGCCTGATTTCGGCGCTGCTCTTTTTGCTGGTGGGGGCGGTCTATACCAATACCGGCACACGGGATCTGAAACTGTTACAGGGGCTGCTCAATCCTGAGCGGGGCTTGCCTCTAATCGGCAGTTTGATAGTGCTGGGGGTGATGGCCAGCGGCGGTACGCCGGGCATGGTGGGCTTTATCGCTGAGTTCATTGTCTTTAGGGGCAGCTTTCCGGTGTTTCCGCTGCAGACCTTACTGTGCATGATCGGGACGGGCTTGACGGCAGCCTATTTCCTGTTGATGGTAAACCGCGCCTTTTTTGGCCGTCTCTCGGATGTGGTCATTACCATGCCCCGGCGGCGTTTGCGAGAACGGTTACCGGCGGCTGTCTTGGCGGTGATCGTGGTGCTCTTGGGTCTGCAACCGGCTTGGGTGACAGGATGGGTAGAATCCACAACAGCTCATCTATCGGCTCCGGTGGTCTTCACTGTGGCTGCTGCGGGGGCGTCCCATTTCCCCGTGAATCCAGTTTTCATCTCACGATTTCACTGTTGATCTGACACTTCCTCACTATGACTTCCACTCTCCCTCGTGATAGCGCTCCGCTTTCTCCCTCCTGTTTTCTGCTGCTGGGGTTGGATCCGTTGGATCAGGTGCGGATTAGCCCGATTCTGCAACGGTTGGAGTTGGGTGGTGCTCTCTTGCCGGATTCGCTGATCAACCGTCTGGAGGTGATCGGGATCCTGCACAGCTATGGAGAAGTGTTGGATGCCTATTCCCGCAACCTGATCTTCATTGCCGACCATCAATTTCTTGAGCTTTTTCCGGCCTTTAAGTATTTCAACGGCGAGATTACCCCCGGCAAGTGGCTGCGCTACCTCTGGCATGACCGCATCAATTACGAGTTTGCCGAGTATTGTATGAAAGCCATGCTCTGGCATGGGGGTGGCGGATTGGATGCCTACCTGGATACGCCAGAGTTTATTGAACGGGCGAGGGCGGCCATTCAAGCCAAAATCCGGTTCAATCCCTTTTTGCGGGGACTGGGGATCCTCTTCCCGGAGTTTGGTCTAGAGCAGGTGCGCATGTTGGCCATGTATAGCGGCTTGGGTCAGTTTTGGCGGGTGATGAGCGATATGTTTCTGGCTTTGGCCAAGCGCTATGAACATGAGCCTCACCTGACGATTACGGATGTGGTGGCCCATGTGCAGCAGGGGTTGGTGGATGCCGCCAACAAACCGATTACTTATGCCCCTTGCATTTGGGGTCAACGCCATGAGGTGATCCCACAGTCGGTGGGTCTGACCTTTTTGCCGGATACGGCGATTCCCTATGTAGAGGCGGTGTTCTTCCGTTCTTTTCCCTTTATGGGCACCGTTTCCTACAACGCTCAAGCCGGCCAAGTCCCGGAGGAGCAGGCGGAGTTTACCTACGGGGCTTTGTATGCGGATCCGTTGCCGGTGGGCAGTGCCGGGATCCCGCCCACCCTGTTGATGCAGGATATGCTGCGCCATCTGCCCCCCTACTTGCGGGAGCACTACCGCCGCAGCTTGCGGGGAGAAGATGATATCCGGGTGAAGATCTGTCTGAGTTTCCAAAAATCTATGTTTTGTGTAACCACAGCAGCCCTGCGCGCCCTAGCTCCCTTTCCTCTGGAAACTCAGGATCCAGACCAACAACTGGCCAATCGGGAGTTTCTCACCCCTTGGTTGCAACGGTTGGTGGGATCCCGGCTGTTGAGTGTGCAGGAAGGGTAAGGGATCCCCAGTCCCATTGCCCAATCCCCCTTCCTTAGGGATCCATCCAACTTCAAGCATAGGCATCCGATGGCAAGCAGCGAGCGTAATCTTTGCAGAGGCTAAAGGTGCTCTGCCCACAACAAGATTCATAGGTTAAGCAGGGATCCCCAAAAAGCGGATCCCTGGTCAGGGCTTGAACTGAGAAGAAACTGCCCATAGGGGTAGGGAGTTGCTCCACAGCCAAGTGGGGAAGGAGCAGGGTGCGCCTCTACGGTTTGTTGACGCTTCAAGGAACACTCTCATGCGTAAGGTTCTTGTGTCTTTGCTGGCCGGTGGCTGGGCTTTACTCGGTTGTGGTAGCAGCAATGCTTCTCCAACAGGCCTCTTGCCGATACAAGCGGATTTGGTGGCTTTGAGCAGCGGCAATCGCCTTACCTTCATTCGTTCTGGCGATGCTTCTGTGCAGGGATCCCTGCTGGTGAGGGGAGTCAGTGGCAACTTGATCGGGATGGATGTGCGCCCCGCCAATGGAGCTCTCTACGTCCTCAGCGATACCCACATTCTCTACACCATTAACCTGCAAACGGGCACGGCTGTAGTTGCCAGTACGCTGTCGGTGCCCTTCACAGGGGGGACCCTTTCCGGCATGGATTTCAACCCGGTTCCGGATCGGCTACGGCTGGTGGGATCCAACGGCCAAAACTTCCGTATCAACGTCGATACCGGCGAAGTGATTGAGGATGGCATCTTGACCTTTGCCCCAGGGGAACTGCAGGGATCCCCACCGGCAATCACGGCGGCTGCCTACATCAACAACGTGGCCGGCGCCCAATCCACCCAACTGCTCAACATTGACAGTGAGCGGAATCTGCTGGTGTTGCAAAATCCTCCCAACGAGGGTGTGCTCACCCCGATTGGCCCCTTGGGTGTTACTTTTGGCTCTGTGGGCGGGTTTGATGTGCGTACCGATGCCAGTGGCATGAATACTGGCTTTGCCATTGGCGGATCCACCCTCTATCAAATTGATTTGAGCTCTGGGCGGGCCACAACCCTGGGTACGCTGGCGGGTGGGCCATTTTTTGGGCTGGCCGCTTTGTAGGGGATTGTGAGTTCTCTGTGAACCAATTCCTTCCTCTCTCGCTTGCTGCTCTGGGCGAGCCAGTGGATCCCGGCTCCGTTGCTTTGGCTTGACCCCTATTTGGGCAAACGATAGATTATGGAGGCTATCTTCCGGCGCAGGGTTCTTTCCGCTACGCTTGCGTCTGGCTGGTTCTGTTGTTCGTTCCATACGGTGCTCCCTTGACCATGATGAAATTCGAGGGTGATCAGGCCGGCGGATCCCTACAGGACAGCCCGGATGCAGAGGTGTTTTCCGCCCTGAAGGCGGGGCAGCCTCAGGCACTGGCCATCCTGTACGACCGGCATGTGGGCTTGGTCTACGGAATTGCCTACAAAGTGCTGGGCAATGCTGCCGAAGCTGAAGATCTCACCCAAGATATTTTTTTGCACCTGGCCCATTCCTCCTTCGATGCCCGCCGCGGATCCCTGCGCACCTATTTGGGCATTTGGGTTCGCTCTCGCTGTTTGGATCGGCTGCGATCCTGGCGCAATCGACAGCGGTCGTTGGAACGGGGCAAAGTGGAACTACAGCCCAGCAGCAGGGATCCCTCCTTAGAAGAACTTTCCCAAGCCGAACAGATACAAGAGGTGCAAACGGCCTTGGCAGAAATCTCAGAAAGTCAACGGCAAATTTTAAAAATGGCCTATTACGAAGGCATGAGCCAATCGGAGATCGCCAAACAACTGGCTCTCCCTTTGGGTACCGTCAAGGCTAGAGCGAGACGGGGACTGCTACGGCTGCGGCAATTATTGGATCCCAGAGGGGGAAGCCTGTCATGAAAGCAGAATCGGCATCTCCAGAAGAGCTGCAACTGTGGTTGGCGGGCTATGTCCTCGGAGATCTCTCCCCAGAGGAGGCGGAAGGTTTGCAGGCCATCTTGAAGCAGCAACCGCAGCTGCAACAGGAACTGGAAGCGCTCCAGCGGACGTTGGAAATTGCTCACGATGTTGAGGAGATACAACCGCCCTCTTCTTTGCGGGCTTCGGTGTTGCAGGCCCAAGCTGAACAAGCCCGTCAGCCTTTGCAAACTCCAATGGGTGAGCCCTCCAGGGGATCCCGGTTCCGTCTCCTGGGTGCTTTGGCCGCCGGGTTGATTGTGGCGTTGGGATTGGGGAATCTCTATCTCTGGCGGCGGCTACAGGTGGCGCAGGTGCAGGAGTTGCCGGGAGCGGTTTTGACCTATGAGTTGCAACCGATTGCCGAAACCCTGACCGGATCTGTAACGGTACAGGTGGATCCGGGTCGCTTGCAGGGCCGCTTGGTAGCGCGGGATTTACCCCCTCTGCCGGAAGGACGAGTTTATGCCCTCTGGGTGGTGTTAGAACCGGGAGCCCCTTTCACTACCGATGAGGCCGGGGCCATTCTCACCCAAACCTTTCGCGTGGATGAGGCCGGGAACCTGGAGCAAGAGCTGCGTCTGCCGACTGTGTTTCAATCGGTGCAGTGGGTACGGACAGTGGCCATTACCGAAGAAGAGGACAGCCGCCCCCAAGCCCATCAGGGATCCCCCCTGTGGATTGCCGGTTGAGCAGCCCCGCCACTACCTAGAGACAGAGACACTTGGGTTATCGATGTTAGGGGTGACAGTTGAGCAGGGATCCCTGGGCAGCGAGTCGATAACTGTACCTGATTGTGTTAGTTTTGAGCTCTCTGTGAGGGTTTATGCAGTCAATTGAGCAACTGACGGAAGAAATACTGTCTTTGCCGAACGCATTGAGGGCACTCCTTGCGGACAAGATAGTAGAAAGCTTAGAGTTCGATACTGACTCAGTCATCCAGTCGATTTGGGTAACTGAAGCCAAGCGCCGGAGAGATGAGGTGCGAAATGGCTCTGTTCAACCTATTTCTGGCGAAGATGCCTTGGTGCAAGTCAGGCGGTTGATTGAGCCATGAGGTATGTATTTCATCCCGAAGCCCTGGATGAATACGCTGAAGCAGTCCGATACTACACAAAGCAGCGAGTTGAGCTAGCTCAAGCGTTCATAAACGCAATTGAGGATACAGTCTATCGGATCAGGGAATCTCCAACCCGCTATGCTGCCATTGATGAAGATGTTCGGCGGTCTATGTCGCGTAAGTTCCCCTATAGTGTTCTCTACACCATTGAGCAGGATTACATCTTGATCTTGGCAGTTATGCATTGTAGTCGTGAGCCTGGGTACTGGAAAAATCGCAAATAGTGGAGACTGCCAGCAACCTAGTACTGTCTTGGTGTTGTTGATACGGAGGTGATCGGTGGGTATTCGAAGTTGCCTGCTGCTAGACAGCTTGACTGTTATCTCCACAGGGATCCCCCGAGATTCCCTTGCGATTAAGATAAGAGTCGCCACCCTCGCGCAGCAAAAGGCAACTTGGAGGCAACCTATGGGCGAAGCTAAGCGCCGCAAAACCCGTGATACTCAAGATCCTGACCAAGAGTTGGTGTTTCCCAAACTGAAGGATATTCCCCTCACCAAAGGGCAAGCCCGTGCGATCTACAATTGGACAACCCGCGGTGCCTGGGCAGGCATTATTCTGTTGGCCATTTTTTGGGTTGTGATCCGATTTATAGGCCCAACCTTTGGCTGGTGGCATTTGGTCGGTTAAGCCTCTAGGATCCCACCTCAGCATTCTCCGGAGTTTTCTCTATGCGTCCCTACCTGGCAGCCGCCATCCAGATGACCAGCATTCCCGATCTAGCCAGCAATTTGCAGCAGGCAGAAGAGTGGATTGATTTTGCGGTGCGACAGGGGTGTGAACTGGTGACGCTGCCGGAAAACTTTGCCTTTATGGGGCCAGAGGCAGAGAAAACTCGCCTTGCCCAAGAGATCTCAGACCGAGCAGAAGAATTCTTGGGCAAAATGGCCCAGCGATACCAGGCGTTTGTCTTGGGTGGAGGGTATCCTGTCCCGGATCGGCAGGGTAGAGTCTACAATACCGCCGCCCTCTACGATCCCGATGGCAAGGAAATCTCCCGCTATCGCAAAATTCATCTGTTTGATGTCAATTTGCCCGATGGCAACACCTACCAGGAGTCCAGCACGGTGGTCAGTGGCGATGAACTGGTGACCTGTGAGCAGGAACGGCTGGGGATCCTGGGATTGTCGGTCTGTTATGATGTGCGCTTTCCAGAGCTGTATCGCTCTTTGGTGGATCGCGGTGCCCAGATTTTGATGATCCCGGCAGCCTTTACCGCCTATACCGGTCGGGATCACTGGCAAATTTTGCTGCAATGTCGGGCGATTGAGAACACCTGCTATGTGATCGCTCCAGCCCAGGTGGGTAACCATTACGAACGACGACAATGTCATGGACATGCCATGATTTTGGATCCCTGGGGGGCGATCCTGGCGGATGCAGGCGGTGAAAAACCAGGGGTTGCCATTGCCGAGATCGACCCCGACCGTCTGCAATCGGTACGGCGGCAAATGCCCTCATTGCAACATCGTCGCCTCGTCTGCTCCGTTACCTCCTAAGATCCCTTACCCGAATATGGCTTGGCCACCGCTGATTCTCTACAGCAAACCCGGCTGTCACCTGTGTGAAGGCTTAGCCGAAAAGTTGCAGCAGATCCCGGAAATTCCCGCTTTGGAAATCCGCGACATCACTACCAATTCCACCTGGTGGGAACGTTACCAGTTGGAAATTCCGGTGCTCAGCCTGGCGATGGATCCCGAGCGTCCTTTGCCCCAGCCTTCACCGCGACTGACGGTACAACAGTTGCGGACTTGGCTAGAGAAGCAATTGGCCTAGAGGGTACCGGTGGCCCGTCGTAGCTGTACTAGGGCGCGGTTGTAGGCAAGAACGGCATTGGAAAGGTTGCCACGAGCGGTGGTCAGGGCTGCTTCGGCGTTGATCACCTCCGTTTGGGTGCCGACCCCGGCTTGAACTCGCAGACGGGCCAAGCGCAGGCTTTCTTCTGCAGAAGCAATGGCCACTTTGGCAGCATCGATCTGTTCACGGCTAGATCCCAGGGTGAGGAAGGACTCCTCCACCCCCCGTTGGATTTCATTACGGGATCCAACAAAACTACTCACGGCCACTTGCCCATCAATCTGGGCTTGGCGGGCTTGAGCCTCAGACTCCCCCCCATCAAACCAAGTCAAGCTGAAATTAGCTCCTGCCGAATAGCCCACATCAAAACTGTCGCGGCTGGCGTTGAAATCGTTGGCGGCATCGAGGGTGGCAAACAACCCAATACGCGGGCCATTGCTAGCTTTCGCCAGGCGCACACGACTTTGAGCTTGTTCCAGTTGTTGCCGTTGAATCTCCAATTCCTGCCGTTGGGCAAAGGCAGCCACAATCGTATCTTCTAGGCTCAGATCCCATTCCCCCATCGGCTCAATCCGGTCACTGGCCACCACATCGGTAGGGCTCGGAAAGTTCAGTAGCTCCGCCAAGCGGCGACGATTCAGTTGTTGGGTATTCTGCGCTGCCAACAGGGTTTGCCGATTGTTGGCCACTTCTGTCTCGGCTTGCAGGATTTCAAAGCGGGTTCCCAATCCAGCCCGTTCCCGCGCTTGGGCGTCCCGGAGGGTAGCCTCAGAGCTTTCAATAGCAGCTTGGCTGATGGCAACGCTAGCATCGGAACTTTGCAGGTCGTAGTAGATGTTGGCAACACTTTGCTTCACAGTTTGCAGTGTTTGCTCCAATTGCAACTGGGCAATGCGTAGGGCTTCCTGGGCCAGCTTTAAGTTTTGATCCCGTAAGCCACTGTCAAAGGCGGTGTACTCCACCCGCACAACGCTTGCCGAGAGGGTATGAGATTCACGGCTTGGCCCACCCCCCGGAGAAGGGGCATCGCTGTATTGGTAGTTGGCGCTGCTAGAGAGGGTAGGGGTATAGGCAGCCTCTGCCAGAGCAATGCCGGCTTCTGCCCGTTGTACGGCCAGTTCTGCCTGTTGGATGGCAGGGTTTTGGGCAATGGCGATATCTAGGGTTTCTTGTAAAGACAAGCCTTCTCTGCGCTCAATCCGCACTTCCAAAGGAGATTGCGGTACTACCAATTCTTCTGCCGTTAGGGATCCCTCCAGAACCGGGGCAATAGTGGGGGCGGCATCAGGCGGTACAGATAAGGTGGGGGGCAGGGCGGGGGTGACGATTTCGCGGCTATCGGGTAGGACAAAAGCGGCGGGGTCAGGGGGTTCCGGTTGAGCAAGGGCAGGAGCAACCCAAAGCAGTCCTAAAAGGATGCTCCAGGGAGCAGAACAAGTGAAGCGCAACTGGGATCCCGGTGGGCTCGTCTGCTGGCGGAGAGATTGAAGCTGACCACTGGCCACATCTTGCGTCACCATAATGTTGTAGTTCTTAACATCACCTCTAGCAGTATCGCAAAGTGAGGGACAAAGGTAAGACGGTTTTCCACAGGCCCCATTTCTGCTCTGGACGGCTGTTGCTGTGGTGATCAGCCTGTCACACTCCTCAACAGACCCCTAAAGCTTTGCTAAAGCACCCCTACAATTGGGGCGGAGACGCTTTTGAATGCAACCGATTAAGATGGTGCGAACCATCCTGGGTGTGCTGGATGGGTGTTGTTGGTGATGATAGGGGGCAATTGTGGCAGGTTCTCGAGGCAACAACGGGCCAGAGTCCACTCCTAAACGTGGGGAAGCATCCTCTCGTCGGACTCGCGCCCCCAGACGAAAAAGCAAAACAGCTTCAGCCGATGGGCGACTCCCCGATTTGGAAATAGCTCAAGGGGAAGAAACAGGTTCAAAAATGCCCACAGATAAGGGATCTTTACAGGGGAATTCTCCTAGCTTGAGTCCACTGAAAAATCTCTCTATACTGCAAGGAACTTTATTGTCCGACTCTTCATCTTCTCTTCAACCTATGCATGTCTCTCCCTCAGGTGATTTGGATCCGTGCGCGTCAGCAGTGATGGGGCACATCCCACCCGCTGATGGCTTGCCCCCAGAACGGGATCTTGGCGCAGAGCACCACCAGGCCCTGAGACAGAGACAACAACTAGAGGCTCGCTTGCTCAAAGCCGAGGCCGAGCTGCAGGAACGGCAGATCCTCCAGGAGCAACTGCAAGCCCAGGTACAGGCATTGCGCACTCAACTGACCCAAACCGAACTGCAAGCCCGCAAACAGCAGCAACAGCTAGAACTGCTGCAGTTAAAGGCTCAGCCCACACCAGATCCCCATCGGGAGGCAGAGCATCAGGCCCTGCAGCAGCAAGTGGCCGAACAGCAACAGCGGCTACAGGAGCGGGAGCAGGTTCTGCAGCAGGTGCAACAGGCTTTAGCGGATCAGGCGGTGCAAGTAGCGGATCGGGAGGCCCAGATCGCGGCCCGTCAGCGGCTCAATGATCGTCAACGGCAGGATATTGAAGCCCTCCAAGAACAGATCGAGCAGCTGCGGCTAGCCCATGCTCAAGAGCGTCGTCAGTGGGAGCATCGCCAACAGGAGTTACAAGCCTCCCTCTTGGAAGCGCAGGATTTGGCGGAAAAACGGGTGGACATGTTGCAGCGCTTTAAGGCAGAACTCTCACTCGCCCGGACGCAAATTTCCGAAACCCAAACAGAGCTGAGCAGTTTGCGGACTCTCCACGGGGATCAGCAGGCTGCCTGGCAAGAACAGCGGGAACACCTAGAGGCGCGGCTGGCGGGTTATGCGGAAACGGAAGCAGAAGCAGAGCAGCGCTGGCAAGAACAACGTCAGGAACTCGAAGCAGCTCTAGAGGCAGCACAAGCTCAAGTGGCCACTCTACAGGCTAATCAGGAACACTTGCGCCAGGGATCCCTGGAAGAGCAGCACCTACGGCAGCATTGGCAAACCCAAGCCGAGGAGTTGCAAGTGGCCTTATCCCAAGCGCAAGGGGAAGTCACCCATTGGCAGCAGGCGCACCAACAGTTACAGGCAGAGTACAACCAGGTTCAGCAACAGCTACAGGCAGCCTTGGCCCAGCTTGCTACCCAACCGGACTGGCAATCGCAGTTGCGGGCGGCCCAAACCACCATTGCCCACTTACAGGAACAGACTGAAGCGTTGCAAGCTCAGGCGGAGAAGCGGGAGGATCAGCTGAGGGCCCTCCAGTCAGAACGCGCCGTCCTCTACGAAGAAAATCGCAGCTTGAAGGACAAATACGAGGAGCAACAGATGCACATCTTGAGTTTGAAGGCAGCGCTGGAGCGGAAGGGACAGGAAATACCTTCCGAGCCGACCAGCAAAACTCCTACCCCTGTCAAGCCTTCTCTCCAACCGCTACCTCGACCTCTACCGGTGCGGGTGAACAAGAAAGCGGTAGACTTGCCGAGGTTTTTACCCCGCCAGTGAGGGATTCGGTGCTGCAACAGGTTCCTCCCCGCTGGCTTGAGGTGTGGGTGGATCATCCCCACTTAGGAGGCTGCTTTACCTATCGCGTGCCGGCAGAATGGGATCCTCAGCCGGGCGATTTGCTCAGTGTGCCCTTTGGTGAGCAGATGGCAGGGGCTGTGGTGTTGGCTTGGCGCTCCGATCTGCCGGAAGGGGTGGATCCCCAGTCCATTCGAGACATTGAGGCGGTGGTGGCCAAAGGGATCCTCCCCCAGGAGTTCTGGCCCTTGTTGCAGCGGGTGGCGGACTACTACCTTACCCCCCTGGCTCAGGTGGTGCGCACCATTTTGCCGCCGGGGTTGCTGAATCGTTCTCAGCGCCGCATCCGCTTACTGGCCCCGACCAACAGGGATCCCGGTTCATGCTCTGCCGCAGCTCAGAAGCTGTTGCAAATCCTTCGCAGCCGGGGTGGAGATCTCTCCTGGCGCTATCTGCAACAGCAGGTACCCAATGCCACTGCTGCCCTGCGGGAATTGCAGCAACAGGGTTGGGTGGAAAGCCGCTGGCAGGAGCAGAGGGGGGGGAAACCGAAAACCCAGCAGGCGGCCAGTTTGGCGGATCCTTCCCCGGAGGGGTTGAGCCCCCCGCAACAGCAGGCGCTGCACTGTCTGCAGCGGGCGGGCGGGGAACTGCTGCTGACGGATTGGGCGGCCAAAGCCGGCGTGAGCCGTGCCGTCTTGCAAGGGCTGGCTCGCAAAGGTCGTGTTCACCTCTACGAACGGCCTCTGATGCGGTTGGGAGAAGCCGCCTCCCCCTGCCCATGGGATCAGCCCAAACCCCTGACGGCAGCCCAAACCCAAGCGGTGCAGCCAATTCTCAAAGCCCTAGGACAAGCGCAGCGGTTTCTCTTGCATGGGGTCACCGGCTCCGGTAAGACGGAGGTTTACTTGCAGGTGATTGCCCAGGTGTTGCAACGGGGAGAGTCGGCCTTGGTGTTGGTGCCGGAAATCGGCCTCACCCCCCAGTTGACGGATCGCTTTCGTGCCCGCCTCGGATCCCGTGTTTGGGTGTACCACAGTGGGCTATCGGAGGGGGAGCGCTACGACACTTGGCGGCAGATGCTTAGCCCTGGGCCGCAGGTGGTGATTGGGACGCGCTCGGCGGTGTTTGCTCCCTTGGCGCCGCTAGGCCTGATCCTCTTGGATGAAGAACACGACGACAGCTTTAAGCAGGAACAGCCCCAGCCCTGTTACCACGCCCGCCGGGTCGCGGAGTGGCGGGCCGAGCTGGCCGGTTGTCCATTGGTGTTGGGCAGTGCTACACCGGCGGTGGAAACCTATGCTGCCCATCTGCGGGCGCCGCAGCAGTGGATCCGGCTTCCTTTGGCAGAGCGCATTCCGCAGCAGGGGATCCCGGTTACCCTGCCGCAACTGGAACTGGTGGATATGCGCCAAGAACTGGCCGCAGGCAATCGCACCGTTCTCAGCCGTCGTCTGCAGCAGGCTTTAGAGCAAACCCTGGACAAGGGAGAACAGGCCATTCTGTTTGTGCCAAGGCGGGGCTACAGCACCTTTGTTCTCTGTCGCAGTTGTGGGTTTGTGCTGACCTGTGAGCACTGCGATGTTTCCCTTACCTTTCACCTGGTAGGGCAGGATCTGCGCTGCCACTATTGCGGTGCTCGCCACCCCCATCCGCAGCAGTGCCCCAACTGTGGCTCCCCCTACTTGAAGCATTTCGGTAGTGGCACGCAAAAGGTGGTGGAGGCGCTGCAACAGCACTGGCCGCATCTTTCCATTTTGCGCTACGACAGTGATGCCACCCGCCGTAAGGGATCCCATCGGGATTTGCTAGAACAGTTCCGTCGCGGCGAGGCGCAGGTGCTGGTGGGCACCCAGATGCTAACCAAAGGCTTGGACATTCCCCAGGTAACTTTGGTGGGAGTAGTGGCTGCCGATGGCCTGTTGCACCAGTCGGACTATCGAGCCGGGGAGCGCAGCTTTCAGTTGCTCACCCAGGTGGCAGGGCGGGCCGGACGGGGATCCCTGCCGGGACAGGCCATGATCCAAACCTACCTGCCGGAGCACCCGATTTTGGCGGCAGTGTTGGCTCAGGATTACGAGGGCTTTTTGAGGGCAGAGCTGAAGCAACGGCAGGAAGGGGGCTATCCTCCCTATCGCTCTCTGATTTTGATGCGCCTGAGCAGCACCCGCCTAGAGCCTCTGGAGCGCTACTGTACTCAGGTGGCAGAACGCTTGCAAGGGATCCCGGGCGAAGTGCTGGGGCCAGGCCCTGCTCAGGTGGAACGGGTCAGTGGACGCTACCGCTGGCAGATCCTGCTAAAACAGGATCCCGACCGGGATCCCAGGCAGCTTGCCCCTCAACTCCATAAGGCCATCGGGCATCCTCCCCAAGGGATACGGGTCAGCTTGGATGTGGATCCCTTGCGGATTCTCTAGGGAATAGGTCAGTAGGCTCGAAGCGTAGGGATCTTGAGGTAGTCTGGTTTCGGGGCCACTCGTATCCATTTCAACCTTGGGAAGGTATGGCTGAGAACCGTACTGGTGCATTTATCGGTGGGCTGTTGCTGGGCACAGCTGTAGGGACTGCCATTGGCTTGCTCTTGGCCCCTCGCAGTGGACGTGAGACACGGCGACTGTTGAAAAAATCAGCGGAAGCCTTGCCAGAGGTGGCAGAGGATGTGACCAGCAGTTTGCAATACCAGTCGGAAAAGCTGCTCGATTCTGCCCAAAAAAGTTTGGATGAGGCGCTGGTACGACTGCAGCAGGCGGTGGCCGTGGGCAAAGAGGCGATGGTGCAAAAACGGCAAGAACTGAGTCAAGCGCAAAACCTGCGGGCCTTAGCTGTGGATGAGGCGGATCTGGAAGCCCAAGACCGGGAGGAAGAAGTGCGATGACCGATCCAGTATTTTGGCTGGGCCTCTCAGTAGGTCTGGTGGCGGTGGGTATTCTGGCGGTGGTGATTACCCTGCTGCCCGCCGTCATCCAGTTGGGTCGAGCCGCCCAAAGTGTGGAGCGCTTTTTTGATACTCTGCTGCGGGAGTTACCTCCCACCCTAGAGGCCCTGCGCCTGACCAGTCTAGAAGTGAGCGAGATCGCCGACAGCCTCGATGAAGGGGTGAAAGGTGCCGGACAGGTGGTGAAGCAGGTGAACCGCTCCATTGAAGGAGCCCGCACCCAAGCCCGTGGAGCCCAAGTCAATGCCCGCAGCGTTTGGGCTGGGATCCGGGCGGCTTGGCAAACCTTTTCCGGCGAGGTTCCCCCTGCTGCCAGCGCAATCCGCAACCCCAGGCTGGGATCCTTAGCGACCAACCGTTCTTTTCCTGTCACTCCCCAAGCCATCCCACTGACTGGTGGCGCCAGAGAGCCGGAGTCTTCTCTTCGTCCCCGCTCCGTTGTGTCCGGGGAGGAAAGATCTGCCCCTGATACCTGGTCTTCCCCCGCAGAAGACATCGACTCCTAATCCTCTCAGATCCTTCTCAGGGCCTTATCAGGTTGGCTTGATAGCATCAGCCTGAAGTGAACCGGTGTGGGAAAGTCATGCCTCTGATTGTGGCGGTCGCAGTAGCTGTGGAGCTGACACTGCTTATCCTTGGGGCCTGGACTTTGGCTGTAGGAAAGTCCTCCGAAACAGCTCCGGCAAAAGTGGGCCGTTCCCGCTTGTGGCGCATCTCTGTGGGCCAGACTCTGGCTTACCCGATGCTGGGATTGGCTTTGGCGCTTGTGTTGACCTTGCTGGGGTTGACTTTTGGCGGATCCGTGGCAAAGTTTTTCGCTCCCCTCTTGAGTTGGATCAACCACTCTGGCCCATTCAGGTCGCTGCTGTTCACACTTCTGTATGTGGTGGTGACGCTACTTTTTTTACCCGCCTCCCTCCTCAGCTTGGCGGCAGGGGCTTGCTTTGGTCTTTGGCAGGGAATGCTGCAGGTGGTGGTAGCCGCGACTTTGGCTGCCAATCTGGCTTTTGGCATCGGGCGCTACTGGGCAAGACAGCGACTCACCCAGTTACTGGCGGATCACCCTAACTTTCGCGCCATCGATCGGGCCATGGGTCAGGCAGGTTGGCGGCTTGTCACCTTGATTCGTCTTTCTCCTCTGTTTCCCTTCAGCCTGCTCAACTATGCACTCGGTCTGACGCCTATCTCTCTGCGGGATAATCTCATGGGTTTGATCGGGATCCTTCCGGGGGCTTTTCTCTACGTCTATATCGGCTCGTTGTTGGGGGATCTCTCGGGGTTCAGTGAAGGGATCCCGATCTCCATTGCTCCAGAGGCAGAAATCTTGGGCTGGTGGGTGCGCGGGGTGGGATTGGTGGCCACAGTAGCGGTAACCCTATTCCTCACCCACATGGCTCGACAGGCTCTGCAGGAGGCAAATCTTGTTCCAGAGCCAACTGCTCAAAACTCAAATCCAGAATCGGGTATCGGGGCCAAAGCGGATGGTCGTAGTGCCACCACTCCCGCGCATAAACGGTAAATCCCTCCTGAGTCATGGCTGCTTGCAGTCGCTCCCGATTGCGACGGGCCTCTTCTGACCCGCCTGGGTAGGCGATATGAGAGCGTTCCGTCATTTCGTCAAAGTCGCTCGGCATCTCCAGGGCTTGGCCGGTGGTGAGATCGAACAAAGACAAGTCCACAGCACAGCCCCGGTTATGGCGGGATCCCCGCGCCGGATCTGCGACGAAAGCCCGTTGAGAAGGAGCAACCGCTTGCCAAAAGGTACGTGTCACCGACCAGGGGCGATAGCCATCAAAGATTTGCAACCCCAACCCTTCTGCAGCCAAGGCCCGATGTACACGCACCACCGCCTCCGCAGCCGGACGTTGCAAAAAAGCCCGCGCTTGGGCATACACCGGATAGCCTAAAAAGTTATCGCAGCGGGCATAGCGGATATCCAACTTCAAGCTGGGATCCAGCTGCGTCAGCTCCACCAAATCCACCGTTGCCAGAGTACCAATCATCAGAGTGAAAACAGACTGCGGTTCAAAATCATCGGTCATGATTAAGGTAGTCGCAAGTGACATACTCCCGACACTCATGGTGACGCATAGAGTGCGGGCTTCTCAGTGAACGGGCGTATCCTGAGCTTTTTTATACTCCACGGGATGCCCCACCGCCGAGTGTTTTATATTGATGGCAGCATT
>JAUQVI010000041.1:0-17097 GCA_039794885.1 Thermostichus sp. DG02_5_bins_236 | reverse complement strand
TTCTGCTTTGGGAGGGACTGTAAGACCAAAGGGAGGAAGGCGCAAGTCTACCCTCTCGGAGGCAAGTCCCGATGAACAAAGAAGCCCGCGCTCTATTGCGTAGCAATGAGCGTCGGGTACTTCACTTTCATGGTGCTGGATCCGGAAGAGTATCAAAGGTAAGGCAAGGGATCCGCTTGGGAGCTAGGCTCTAGAAGGATTACATGAGCCGTGTGGTCGTTGGTTGGGAGCAACGGGAGTCCTTCAAGCTGTTTTGAGATGTGGGTTTATTCAGACTTAACCCAGGGATAACCGTGTCTTTACTTCAGAGAGAAAGGCAAACGGTAAGGTGTTGTCAGGAACACGTATACCTGGCCACACAAGTCAGCATCGATGGCAACTGTTAATGCTACGCATCGCTTGCGCGACTGCCTAAGCAACCGCGTCAGCAGGTCGGAGTCCTTTTGCTGTTGGTCCGTGGGAGGAATCCCAGTCTCAAGTGTGCTCAGTTCGCCCTAGTGGAGCCAACCTATGCCTGAAACGATGCCCAGCCATTCTGCCGCCAGCCTGACGACTCGGGAGCGCCAGTTGCTGGAAGAACTCTACCGGGGACGCAATTTAACCCCCTACACCTCTGGTCAAAGGATTCCTTTGCCTCCTGAAGAGTGGGTGATCGTTTGCCGGGGAGTGGTACAACTCACCACCAGTTACCCAAATGGCAGCGAGGCATTGTTGGGGTTTGCCGGGCCCTCTATGCCGCTAGGATCCCCCCTGACGATGTTGGATCCCTATCAGGCAACAGCGCTAACGGCTGTGGATGTGTTGCGGCTGTCGGCGGCGGAAGTGGAAACCTCAGCAGCCCTGAGCCAGGGTCTGCTCAAGCAGGTGATGCGTCGGTTGCGACAGACAGAAGCTTTGTTAGCTTTGGCCGGACGGCGGCGAGTGGAAGAGCGGTTGCGACAATTGCTCTCTTTGTTGGCGGTGGAACTGGGATCCCCAGTCGCTGGAGGAGTTCGCATCCAGGTGCGTCTCACCCATCAAGATTTGGCCAATGTCATTGGTACGACCCGCGTCACCATTACCCGCCTCTTGAATCGCTTTCGCCAGCAGGGGTGGATTACGCTGGATAAACACCGCCATCTTGTGCTCAAACTCGTGGATGCCGCCTGAGGTTCCCGCCACAACTGCGATAGCTTGGGTTACGGGTATTACCGGCTACTGGGGTCGGAATGTCGTCCTCTGTTTGCTGCGATGAGGATGGCAGGTGGTGGGGATATCCCGCTCACAACCCCAAGATCTCGAGAACTGGGCCACGGCCCAAGGCAAAGCGTTGGTCTGGTGTCGGTTGGATTTGGCCAGCTCAAACTGGGATCCACCCCTGGGATCCCCTTAGGCAATCTTTCACTGTGCCGCTCTGTTTGATCAAGATCTGGCCGTGATGATGCGGGTGAATGTATTGGGGCCAATCCAGCTGATCGAACAAGGGATCCAGACAATGTCCGACGGAGGGTGCATTGGGGTGTTTCTTGGGCAAAATGGTCGCATCGGCTTACCCGGCTTGGGGGAGTTTAGCGCTACACAGGCTGCCCTCTGGACATGAGCCGAAGCTTGCTCCAGATCCCTAGTGGGTTCCCCCCTCTCTTTGAGCTTGGTGTTTCCCCCGCGTGCCCCTTCTGCCCTGCAAGCCCAGTTGGCCGGCCAACTCAGTCGCCCAGCCAAGATTCACAAACGTCCGCAGGCGGATCCCTTCGTGAAGGGAGTGTTGGCAGGACAACGTCGGGTGGGTCGTTGGCCTTGGCTGGCGGGGGCTTCTACTTTGCTGTGGTAGAGAACCTTTAGGCTAAACTGGGGACAGGAGCGGCACTGGGTACCGACTTGCGCCAAGCCTTGGGCTGCTGGAATTTGTGCAAATCCTGGATCAGCTGCACCCAGCCATCCGACATTGACTCCACCAAGAGCTTGCCTTTTTCCGCTGTGGCGGCAGTCGCATCCCCAAGGACACCACTTTGGCTGAGGTCGCGGGTCACCCAAGCAAACGGGATCGCCCCTTCCATACTAAGTAGGCTATTCTCTGGCAAATCATGAGGATACTCGCACACCAACTTATCGGTACGGACGGTGTCGGGCAAGATGTGCATGAGGATACTGGTTTCGCCATCGCCAGCATGAATGCCAAATTCCCGTTCTTTCTCGGTAAATAGATCCTGCCCTGTGTGGGGAACTCGCCACGCCGCTACCGGAAAGAGCATGAAGTCTTCGTACTTTTGATGCACATCCCGCGCCACAATCTCCAGCACCTGCGGTTGGCCGCCATGGGAGTTGAGGAAGACCAGCTTGCGAAACCCGGCCCGGTAAATGCTTTCTGCCACCTCTGTGAGCACCGCCATCAGGGTTTGAGCCGTGAGGGCAATGGTGCCGGGGAAATGCCAGTGTTCATTGGCCTTGCCATAGCATTGGGTGGGCAACACATAGGCCGGGATCCCTGGATCCAACTTTTCCATCGCCCGCCCAATGATAGCCGTACCAATGGAGGAATCCACCACCAGCGGCAGATGCGGCCCATGTTGCTCAATCGAGGCGACCGGCTGGATGATCACCACATTCTCTTTGTCGGGCATGGCCTGGATCTCTGTCCAAGTCAGGTACGGGAAGAAGCGGTGGGGTGGAACAAAGGTATGCATCATGGCAGGATCAGTCGAATTTCGTTAAAGAGTTGTCTAGTACGATGCCACAAAATCGAGTTCACGAAATGTCTGCGATGGACGGAATCCGGCAGCCCCTTCTCGGGATCCCTGGCCAACGCATCTGCCGAAGCAGACCGAGAATCTCCATCCGTTAGGATAAGAACCATCTGCGTAAACTTAAGCTGAGCGTCTGCATGACCTTGTTGCCGTGTCTGCCTGCCAAATGTAGCTCTATTGAGGATATCGATCGGGGGGAGCGCACCTTGCCAGCCTCGTTGGATGTGAACCCCATGCCGCCGCCGCGCCCTATCCTCACCCTGCAAGGGCCACAAGCAACTCTGTACGTGGAGCTGATTCAGGCTTCTCCCCATAACCTTGGGTCAGACTGCGGCACTCCATCGGGATCCGCAGCCATGCTCTGGGTACGGCCTCTCTTGCTCAAACAGGGATCCCAGGCGTGGAATCTACACTCCACCTCCGATTTGCTCTGGCCAGCCACTGGGTTTGTGCCAGCTTATGCAGAAGAGGTGTTGCCCCTAATGGAGCAGGCCAGGGATCCGGAGGGCTCGGAACTGTCAGCCCGCCAGTTGTTGCAGGAGTTTTTGCGGCAAGCCTGGGAACGGCCCTCTCAAAGCTAGGTTTCGGGACTGGTTCCAACACTTGAATGGGAAGCTGCCAACTCTTCTAGAGCAGATTCCAGTAAAGCCAAGGCCTGATCGATCTCCGCCGGAGTAACGATCAAGGGGGGCACAAAGCGCACCACTTGGGGCCCAGCTGGCACCAACAACAGACCCGCATCCATGGCTGCCTTCACCACTTCTGCTGCCGGGATCCGCACCATCAACCCCTGGATCAATCCCCAACCCCGGACCTGCTGGATCAGATGGGGAAACCGTTCCGCCAGTCGAGATAAGCCCTGACGCAAATAGGCCCCGGTTTGCTGGGCATTCCAAACCAAACTCTCCAACATCAAGGTGTGACAAACTGCCAAGCCCACGGCACAAGCCAAAGGATTGCCCCCAAAGGTGCTAGCATGATCTCCCGGTTGAAACACGGCACAAAAGTCCTTGGCCAGCAAAGCTCCAATCGGGATCCCGCCCGCCAAGCCCTTGGCCAAGGTAAACACATCCGGCTCCACCCCCAAGTGGCAGTGGCCCCAGAGCATCCCTGTACGGCCCATACCCACCTGCACCTCATCCAGAATTAGCAAAATGCCCCGCTCGGTACATACCCGGCGCAACCACTGAAAATAGGCGGGATCCCCCGGTAACACCCCCCCTTCTCCCTGCAGGGGCTCCAGCAACACGGCGCAGACCCGCTCGCCCCACTGGTTCAAAATGGCTTCGGTACCCTCAATGTCGTTGTAGGGAATGTAGGCAAAACCGGGGACCAGGGGGGCAAAGTCTTTTTGGTATTTGGGCTGGCCGGTGGCGGTAACGGTGGCTAGGGTACGACCATGAAAGCTGGCATGAGCGCTGAGAATCACCGGCTCCTGGATCCCGCGCACGGTGTGGGCGTATTTGCGGGCCAATTTAAGCGCCCCTTCATTGGCTTCCGCGCCGGAGTTGCAGAAAAACACCTTGTCGGCACAAGAATGTTGGGTCAGCCATTGGGCCAGTTGCGCCTGCGGGGGATTGTAGTAAAGGTTGGAAATGTGGTGCAGTCGCTGTGCCTGTTCTGTCAGAGCCTGAATCCACACCGGGTGAGCATGGCCCAAGGTACAGGTGGCAATACCGGCCACAAAATCCAGATACTCACGCCCCTGCTCATCCCAAACGCGACATCCCTGCCCGCGCACCAACGTCAGGGGATAGCGCCCATAGGTGGACATCACATGGTCGGCAAACAGAGCGGCGGTTGTCAGGGATCCAGGGGTGGCATCAACAAGGGTAGAAATCAGGGGTGACATAGCGAAAGGGTGCTGAAGTAGGGGTAGGATGCGCAGTCCTTCGAGTGTATCACCGGGCTTTTCGGGATGATATTCTGGCGAGGCTCAAGGGTAAGGGATCCATCTGATGTCGCGGCGGGGGGTCACAGTATGGTTTACAGGGCTGAGTGGAGCGGGCAAGACCACCCTAAGTCGGGGCGTGGCGCAACAGTTACGGGCTTGGGGGTTGCCGGTGGAGGTGCTAGACGGGGATGTGGTGCGGCAACATCTCAGCAAAGGGCTGGGCTTTAGCAAGGTGGATCGGGATGAGAACATTCGCCGCATTGGCTTTGTGGCTGGGCTTTTGACTCGACAGGGGGTGATCGTGCTGGTTTCGGCCATTTCCCCCTATCGAACGGTACGGCAGGAAGTGCGTCAGCAGATTGGCGACTTTATCGAAGTGTTTGTGGATGCGCCGCTGGCAGTATGCGAAAGCAGGGATGTGAAAGGACTTTACCAAAAAGCACGAGCCGGATTGATCCAGAACTTTACCGGCATCGACGATCCTTACGAGCCGCCAGATCACCCGGAAGTGATTTGTAAAACTGCCGAACACAGCATCTCCGAAAGTGTTCATCAGGTGATGCAATGTTTACAAGGTAAAGGGTACCTCTAGTTCATTCCTGACTTGATTCTTCACTTGACATGACATCCCCCCATCGCGCCGGTTTGTCCCTCTCCCAATGGCCTTGGCTGATGCTGTCAGGGGCGGTGCTGCTCTTTCTCCATCTGCCGTTGCTGGTGATCATCCTTTATGCCTTTACTCCTGATGAGGCCACCCTGCGCTTTCCGTTGCCGGGGCTGACGTGGCATTGGTTTGCAGTGGCGTGGGGACGGGCGGATATTTGGCGAGCTTTGTTTTTATCTTTGCGGGTGGCGCTGGTGGCTACAGGGGTGGCCGTAGTGCTCGGATCCCTGGCGGCAGCGGCAGTCTATCGCAGTCAGTTTTTTGGTCGTGAAACGATTTCTTTTTTGGTGCTGTTGCCGATTGCGTTGCCGGGTATTGTCTCAGGGATCGCCTTGCGCTCGGCGGTTAATTTACTGCACATTCCCTTTAGCTTTTGGACGATTGTCATCGGTCATGCCACCTTTTGCTTGGTGGTGGTGTATAACAACGTGCTGGCCCGGTTTCGCCGCATGGGCCGCTCACAACTGGAAGCCTCTGCTGACCTGGGGGCTAATCCTCTACAAACCTTTCGCCACATCCTCTTACCGGAATTAGCCACAGCCCTACTGGCGGGATCCCTGCTGGCCTTTGCCCTGTCTTTTGATGAGATCATCGTCACCACCTTCACCGCCGGACAGCAACAAACGCTGCCGATTTGGGTGTTTAGCCAACTCACCAAGCCCCGACAGCGCCCGGTAATCAATGTGGTGGCTTTGGGGGTGATCAGCTTGACTGTGCTGCCCATCTGGCTAACCCATCGCTTGACCCAAGAGAAAACCACCCCTCGCTAACCCCACCTCGAAGCTGCTTAACAAGATGAAGCATTGCGCTTGGTTGATCCCGGATCCCTTGTGAGAAGATATAGACAGGCATTTCATTTCTGAGAATCGGGGCATTTATGGCGATCACTCGTGGTGGACGGGGCTCCTCAACGCGGGCCAGCAGTGAGGGAAGTCCTGCCAAGTTCATGGAAATGGCCAGTTCTTTGTTGAATATCCGCACTCGCCAAGGCAGCGGCAAGAAGGTAAAAGACCGGGCTTCCTATGGCACTGCTGGCAATCCTCAAGAGTTTATGGAAATGGCCAGTGAACTGCGCCGTGCTATAGAACAGCAGGGGCAATAGCTGATTCCACTGGTTCTGAATAGCAATTCAATGACGGGATCCCCAAAGTCATCGTTCTACGGGAGTCCTGTCCTCTGGTTGTCTGACTGTCATTTAAATGGGTTAAATGGGTGCCATCGCCCGAAATCCTTTCAAAATCAGATGATCCAAGATGCCAGTACTCTCCTCACCCCGATAATTAAAGGTCGAGCGTACCAGCCATAAGCCGTGACGATTCCGACAACAGAGATTGAGTAAAGTACGGGCTAGAACTTGTTGCCGAGCTTGTAAGTCTTGCACTGGATCAAAAACCACCCCATCCCAATCTGGGGTGAGTACCCGGTCATTGTAGAGGGTGTGCCAGAGAGAGCGGGACCAACTGGGATTGGTGATATCAAACCAAAATTGATAATCGGCCTCTAACCCCCGATTAATGTAGGCTAGAGGGGTAGCAACAACCAAATGTTGGGAATAGTTAGGCTCATAGCGACTGCTACTGGGGGTTTGTCCCGAACGAATCATGGCCAAAAAAGAGTGATCCGTCTCGGAGGGAAATGCTTGCCAAAACCGTTGTGCTGCCTCGATCAATAGTTGCAGCAATTCCTGTTCCTGTGCAGAAGTTACTCCATTGGCCAGATGATCCGCAAAAAACTGTTGGAAGAAGTGGGCCAGCAGCGATCCGGATGACCCTCTGCTCCCTGCAGAGCAAGATCGATACCCTTGCAACCAAGTTAATAGCTTTTGGTAGCGCTCTAGGTTGGCAAACCCGACCCGTTCCGGTTGTCGCACTGCCGTTTTTGGGCGCAAAGACCGTCTCACCGGATCCAACGTATCTTCTGCTAGCAAAGCCGCCCGTACTGGATCTAACCCCAGCACCAGCCCCAGCATCAGTCGCCATTCCGGCACAGTGGGAAAAGCACCCCACTCGGGATGAGCCAATTCCGCTGCCGTCAACACTGCCCGCACTAGAGGATAGCGAATCAAGGCCGGAAACGGAGCAATCGGCCATGCCTCCGGCAACTGCTCCTGTAAACTAAGGCTGACACCCACATCCATACGGGGCAATAGAACGGCAATGCGAGAGGCCTGAGTGCCAGCCGCCAGTAGGGTTTTGATCTGGGCCACCATCACCTCCACCGCCGCAAACTGGGTTTCTCCTTCCAAAACCTGTAGAGAAGGTAGGTCTTTGGATTGCGGTGTGGATAGAGGATGAGAAAACTGTGGATCCAACACCCGCGCAATTTGTAACCCCAACCGAATCATCCCGGTCGAGGCTCGATGGCTATCTTCAAGAAGCTGGATCTGGGTCTTTCCAGTTAAAAAACAAGCTACTCTCTCCGGAACTGCTATGAAAGAGGCTCCACCCCCAATCGTGTAGCTAAACCATTGGCTTTGTAGATGAGATTGTCCCTGTCGATAAAACTCCAACGCCACAGCGCAACTATCCTCTGCCTGATCCACGATTAGGTGATCCCACTCTGCCCAAAAGTCAGCCAAAGGTAAGATGTGTTCTTGAAATAGACGAATTTGCAAGCCAAAATCCAGGGATCCCAACTTGAGCGCTGCCGCCCACAACCGACCCACACAACAGCCCATCGCCTGTAGCGTCTCTGCCCGCACCGGATCCGCATCCTCCGGCCAGGCTTGTGCCAAACGGGATCCCACCGCTTCAGCAGGCAATCCAGAGGCCCCGGCAATGTAGGCCGCACTGCTGATTTGATCCCAGATCTGAAACTCCTTCAGGCCGGTATTGGCAAAGGCTTCGCCATGGCGAGGGCAAAGGGCACACACCCGTGAACAGAGAAATTGGGTCAAATCCTTGGCTAAAGGCACCGGCTCGAACTTGGCAGGCAACTGCGGGATCCCGGCTCGCACCTGCGGCCAATGGTCTGTCAAAGAGCGCCCCACCCGCTGCAAAAAGGTCTCCACCCGCCACGGCCCCACCAAAGCTGTGCTTTCCTGTTGCAGGCGATCTAGAACTTCACGGGCCTGTCTTTGGCTACGCACCAAAAACAAAATCCGTCCTGGATCGGATCCCGTTTTTAGTAAACTCCGATAGCGCTCGATGCACGCCTGAGTCAAGCCACTGCCTGCCCATCCGATCACACTCTGGAACCGAGAGGATTTCCCCTCGGGGTGTTGCTCTCCCTGGGCTGGAGCTATCATCACCGTTACTGGCCTCCCAACATGAGTGGATTTTTTGCTGCAAGATCTGGACAAAGAGGTCTTTGCTTTACTATGATGTACTACTGTTGCCAATTAAATCTGCCCATCGCGGCCAAGATTTCAGGCAACTTGTAGAGTACTGCTATCCCGGATACTGCCTTCTTTAGCAGGCAAGTCCGAGCAGTCTGAGAGAGCAGTTTGGCGTGTGATTCGGGAGTAGATGAAGCAAGAAGCTCAGCAGCAGTTGTGCTCTCTTGTATTCTCTAAGGATCCAGTGTGATTCGCTCATCTTGAAGCTTTCCAGCAGCGTTGGTTTCAACCCGATGGTGCTGCTGCACGTATCTCTACACAACTCACTCCGGCTCATTGAGCCAATCGCAAGTTGATCAAGGCAAGTCTGTTGGCTCGATTGGAGGCTCTCGTGGTGCTTGGCATCCTTGGAAGAAAAGTCGGCATGACCCAAATCTTTTCCCCAGAGGGGTTGGCCATTCCTGTCACGGTGGTGCAGGCGGGGCCTTGTACCGTCACGCAAATCAAAACCCAAGCCACCGATGGCTACAACGCTCTGCAAGTCGGCTACTTGCCTACTGCCGAGAAACACCTTACCCAACCGCAGCGGGGTCACCTCAGCAAGGCAGGCGTGTCACAGTTGCTGCGCCATTTGCGCGAGTTTCGTATCGATCAACCGGAGAGCTACCAGCTGGGTCAGTCCCTGACGGTAGAGATGTTTACCCCTGGACAGTTGTTGGATGTGGCGGGCACCTCCATTGGGCGAGGATTTGCTGGTAACCAAAAGCGTCATCACTTCGGTCGTGGCCCTATGTCTCATGGTTCCAAAAACCACCGTGAACCGGGTTCTATCGGTGCCGGTACGACCCCCGGTCGTGTGTTTCCAGGATTGCGGATGGCAGGGCGGCTAGGAGCCACTCGGGTCACTACCCGTAAGTTGCAGTTGGTGCAAGTGGATGTGGAGCGGGATCTGCTGTTGATCAAAGGCTGCGTACCCGGTGTTGAGGGTGGACTGTTGGAAATTACTCCCGCCAAGCAGGTGGGAAGCAAGCGCTAGGTGGAAGGGATCCCGGTAGAGACTGAAGCTGCTAAGCATCCGCAAAGACGAGGGAACAATGGCAAGTTGTGTGGTTAAAGATTGGCAAGGGGAAACGGTGGGCAATGCGGAGCTGAGCCTAAAAGTGGCTCGCCCGGAAACGGCTGGCCATATCCTCCACTTGGCGGTGCGTCGGCAGATGACCAATGCCCGCCAGGGCAATGCCCACACCAAAACCCGTTCTGAGGTGCGCGGTGGCGGGCGCAAACCTTGGAAGCAGAAAGGGACGGGGCGGGCGCGGGCGGGTTCGATTCGTTCTCCTCTGTGGCGAAAAGGGGGGGTCATATTCGGCCCCCGCAAGCGGGAGTACAACCTGGCCATGAACCGCAAAGAGCGGCAACTAGCCTTGCGTACCGCTTTGCAAAGCCGGGTGGAAGATTTGATCGTGGTGCAAGATTTCCTGGCACAGCTGGATCCGCCTAAAACCCGTGAGGTAGCTAAAGCCCTACTGCGGTGGGGGGTCAGGGAAGATCAATCGGCTTTGTTGATCGTGACAGAACGGACGGAAACCCTAGAGCGGGCAGTCCGCAATATTGCTCGAGTCAAATTGGTTGGTCTGGATCAAATCAATGTATTTGATCTGCTCAACGTGGATTGGGTGCTGATCACCACCTCTGCCTTGGAGCAATTTAAGGCCCGTTGGGGATCCGAATCTACCGTAGCTGGGGTTGTAGATTCCCCCTCCACTCCCGCCGTAGCGGCCAAGCCAGCCCAGCCACCTGCGGAAGAGGCGGAAGTGGGAGCAGCAGAAGCGGAAGTTGAGGAGCAAAGTAATGACTGAGAGTAAGCGGATCCTGGCGGATGTCCTATTGCGCCCGATCATCACCGAAAAAGCAACGGTGCTGATGGAACAGGGTAAATACACCTTTGAAGTCATGCCCACTGCCACTAAGCCTTTGATTCGAGCAGCTGTCGAAGAAATGTTTGGGGTACGGGTCACTTCGGTGAACACTCTGCAACCCGCACGTAAGCAACGGCGAGTTGGTCGTTTTGTCGGCTATCGCACCCGTCCTAAGCGAGCTGTGGTGACTTTGGCCGAGGGAGATTCCATTACCCTCTTCCCCGACACCTAAATAGGCCTTCCCCGCTTGAGTTAACTGCACTGAGTCCTCCACCCCCCTGCAACCATGGGCATTCGTACCTTCCGACCTTACACCCCCAGTACCCGTCAAATGACGGTTTCCAGTTTTGAGGAGCTGTCTCGGGACGAGAACGGTAAGCGCCACAGACCGGAAAAATCGCTGCTGCAATTTATCCATCGCAAGAAGGGACGCAACAACCGCGGTGTGATTACCAGTCGGCGACGGGGAGGTGGCCACAAGCGTCTGTACCGACTGATCGATTTTCGCCGCGACAAGCGAGGGATCCCTGCTCTGGTTAAAACCGTTGAGTACGATCCCAACCGTAACGCTCGCATTTCTTTGGTGCAGTACGAAGATGGCGAAAAGCGCTACATCCTTGCTCCTCGCTATTTAGAAGTCGGCTCCACCATTGTGGCCGGGCCTGAGGCTCCCTTTGAGATTGGCAATGCCATGGCCCTGGAGCGGATCCCGTTGGGGACAATGGTACACAATGTCGAGCTGTATCCCGGTCGTGGCGGACAGATTGTCCGGGCGGCTGGGGCTGGAGCTCAAGTGGTAGCCAAGGAGGGCAAGTATGTCTCCCTCAAGCTGCCCTCCGGCGAGGTGCGCATGATTCGAGCCGAGTGCTACGCCACCATCGGACAAGTGGGCAACGTTGACCACAGCAACCTCAGCCTGGGTAAAGCGGGGCGCAGCCGCTGGTTGGGTCGTCGCCCGAAAGTGCGCGGTTCGGTGATGAATCCCGTGGATCACCCCCATGGAGGTGGAGAAGGGCGGGCTCCGATTGGGCGCAGTGGCCCTGTTACCCCTTGGGGTAAACCCACTTTGGGATATAAAACACGCAAACGCAACAAAGCCAGCAACAAATTGGTGGTGCGGGGGCGTCGTCGTGGAGGCCGTCGTAACAAAGGCGGACGGGCTGCTCAATAGAAGCCTACTTGTTTACTCGTTGAGCTTACTTATCTTTTTCGCTTGCTAGACTGTCGAGGTTCTCATGGGACGTTCACTCAAAAAAGGCCCTTTTGTCGATGCCAAACTGCTTCTCAAAGTGGAGCGGATGAATGAGCGCAATGAGAAGCAAATGCTAAAAACCTGGTCACGGGCCAGCACCATCCTGCCTTTGATGATCGGTCACACCATCGCAGTTCACAACGGCAAGCAACATGTACCCCTCTTCATCACCGATCAGATGGTCGGCCACAAGCTGGGGGAGTTTGTCCCGACTCGTACCTTCCGGGGTCATGCGGGCAGCGACAAAAAAGCATCTCGCCGCTGAAATAAGCAGCTTATCGGAGAGTGATCCAACAGGAGAGCATCATGGCTGATTCTTCATCTGACATCAAAGCGGTAGCTCGCTACATCCGTATGTCGCCCTTCAAGGTGCGGCGGGTACTGGATCAAATCCGTGGGCGCACCTATGCTGATGCCCTGATCCTGTTGGAGTTCATGCCCTATGCCGCCTGCGAACCCATCCGCAAGGTGCTGCGCTCAGCAGTGGCCAATGCCGAACACAACAACGGCCTGGATCCCCGCGACTTGGTGGTCAGCCAAGCCTACGCCGACCAAGGGCCGGTACTCAAAAGATTCCGTCCTCGTGCTCAAGGCCGGGCCTACCAAATTCGCAAGCGGACCTGTCACATCACCATTGCTGTCCGGCCTATGGAAACCGAAGCGGCAACAGCATCCTAAACTTTTCTATTTCTAGCCCTCTACCTTTTCAACCAACACCACCATGGGACAAAAGATCCACCCCAACGGTTTTCGCCTCGGCGTGATTAAAGAACATCGCAGTCGTTGGTTTGCCGATCCGGTTCGTTATCCGGCCTTGTTGCAGGAGGACGAGCACATTCGCACCTACTTGAGTAAACAACTCAGCAGCGCCGGTTTGGCAGATATCCAAATTGAGCGCAAAGCCGATCAAATTGACCTGGAAGTCCGTGCCTCCCGCCCTGGGGTAGTGGTTGGTCGGGGTGGCTCCGGATTAGAAGCCTTGCGTCAGGGCTTGCAAAAGGAACTCGGCCTCCAAGGCGGCACCGAACGAGCGATTCGCATCAATGTGGTGGAGGTAACCCGCGCTGATGCAGAAGCGGCCTTGCTAGCAGAAAACATTGCCCAGCAGTTGGAGCGGCGGATTGCCTTTCGTCGCATTGTGCGTCAGGTGATTCAGCGGGCGCAACGAGCAGGCGTACAGGGGATCAAGATTCAAATTGCCGGTCGATTGAATGGGGCGGAGATTGCTCGCAGCGAATGGACTCGAGAAGGACGGATCCCTCTGCATACCCTGCGGGCGGATATCGACTATGCCGAGCACGTTGCCCGTACCACCTTTGGCATCATTGGAGTCAAGGTTTGGATCTTCAAAGGAGAAGTTCTCCCTGGACAGGAGCGTCCTGAACAAAAGGCCCCGCTACAGCAGCCCAAACGGCGGCAACAACGGCGGCGACCTACCTTCGAAGATCGCTCAGCAGCAGATGCTTGAGGGTTTGTCAGGGATCCCTATTGGTTCACAGTTGAGGAACGGTCATGTTAAGCCCCAAACGTACCAAATACCGCAAGCAACAGCGCGGGCGCATGAAAGGCAAAGCCACCCGAGGCAATCGCATCAACTTCGGGGAATATGCCTTGGTTGCCACCGAGCCCTGTTGGATCACGGCTCGGCAGATTGAGGCCAGTCGCCGTGCCATGACCCGTTACGTGCGCCGGGGCGGCCAGATTTGGATCCGTATCTTCCCTGACAAGCCTGTTACCCAGCGTGCCGCCGAAACCCGGATGGGATCCGGGAAGGGTAACCCTGAGTTTTGGGTTTGTGTGGTCAAGCCGGGTCGGATTCTCTTCGAAATGGGAGGTGTCGCTGAGCCCATTGCCCGAGAAGCCATGCGCCTTGCCGCCCAAAAGATGCCAATCAAAGTTAAATTTGTTACCAAGGCAGACTTTGCGAAAGAAGAATCGGCCATGGGTGCGGCTGTAGAACTCGCTACCAGCGTCCAAGGAGAGTAAGCCATGCCAATGTCAAAAATTGCTGATGCCCGCACTTTATCGGATGAGGAGCTCAGCAACGAGATCTACGCAGTCAAAAAAGAGTTGTTTGAACTGCGCCTGCAGCAAGCGACACGGCAGTTAAATCAACCGCACCTAATTCGGTTGCGCAAACACAAATTGGCCCAGTTGTTGACCGTGGAAGGGGAACGCAAGCGGGGCGAACGTCCAGAGGAGAAGGAATAATGGCTGTTCGGGAAAAAGTTGGCGTTGTTGTCAGCAACAAGATGCAAAAAACAGTGGTCGTAGCGGTTGAAGATCGAGTTGCCCACAGCAAGTACGGAAAAATTGTTGTTAAGACCAAGCGCTTCAAGGCTCATGACGAGGAAGACCGCTGTCAAGAAGGGGATTTGGTACGGATTACTGAAACTCGTCCCCTCAGCCGCACCAAGCGTTGGCAAGTGGCCGAAATCCTACGGGAGGTGAAGAAACTATGATTCAGCAGCAAACCATGTTGACAGTGGCCGATAACACTGGTGCGCGCAAAATGATGTGCATCCGAGTTTTGGGCAGCAGTGGCCGCCGCTACGCCAGCCTAGGGGATGTGATCATCGGCGTTGTCAAAGATGCCCTGCCCAATATGCCTGTTAAAAAATCTGATGTCGTCAAAGCCGTCGTTATTCGTACCGTTGATACGATACGTCGCCCCGATGGCATGAGTATTCGATTTGATGACAACGCTGCCGTGATCATCAACAACGAAGGCAACCCACGGGGCACAAGAGTCTTTGGCCCGGTGGCTCGTGAACTGCGTGAGAAAAACTTCACCAAGATCGTCTCGCTAGCTCCGGAGGTGCTGTAATGGCTCGTCCCCTCAAACCCAGCCAGATTCGCCGATTGACCGAACGCCCTGGCATTCGCAAGCACCGCAATGGTCTGCGATACAAGATGCGTATCAAGCAGGGAGATACCGTTCAGGTGATCTCCGGGGATGATAAAGGCAAAATCGGCGAGGTGCTGCGTGCCTTTCCCGAGCGCAATATGGTTTTGGTGGAAGGTGTGAATATTGTTACCTACCACCGCAAGCCACAACGGGAAGGGGAAAGCGGCACAATTGAAACCAAAGAAGCCCCCATTCCCGTTTGTAAAGTGATGGCTTATTCCAAAAAACAGGAAGTAGCCAGTCGAATTGGCTATCAAATTACCGCTGATGGTCGCAAAGTCCGTGTGCTCAAGAAAACGGGCGAGATTCTCGATTAACCCGATTTCTTTCCAAAAGGTTTGGCTCTGACCCAGCCCAGAGCCGCAAGGAGAAACCCTAATGCCACAACGTCTTCAAGCCCACTACACCAAAGTCATCCTCCCCAAGCTGCAGAAGGATATGGGGTATGCCAACATCCATCAGGTGCCGCGTATCGAGAAGATCGTGGTTAACCGTGGGTTGGGAGATGCTTCCCAGAACGCCAAGGCTCTGGAATCCTCCATCGCAGAGCTCAGCACCATTACGGGTCAGCGTCCCGTGATTACCCGCGCTAAAAAGGCGATCGCCAGCTTCAAGATTCGCCAGGGTATGCCAGTGGGGTTAATGGTGACCCTACGGCGGGAACGCATGTACGCTTTTCTCGACCGTTTGATCAACGTGGCTCTCCCCCGGATCCGGGATTTTCGGGGCATTAGCCCCAAGGCGTTTGATGGACGGGGCAACTACACTCTGGGCATTCGAGAGCAACTCATTTTCCCTGAGATCAGCTATGACTCCGTTGATCAATTGCGGGGTATGGATATTTCGATTGTGACCACCGCCAAAACCGATGAGGAAGGTCGCGCCCTGCTCAAAGAATTTGGCATGCCCTTTACCTCCTAGCCTCATTGTTAACTGTTCACGCCCGTATTGATTGACCGATCTCCCGAGGAGCACTGACCCACCCATGGCCCACACCAACGACACGATCGCCGATATGCTCACCCGCATTCGCAACGCCACCATGGCTCGGCACGAGTCGGTGGCGATCCCTGCAACTCGTATGACTCGCAACATCGCTCGCGTCCTCCATGAGGAAGGCTTTGTGAGTGAATGGAAGGAAGCGGGGGAAGGGATCCAGGCTCAGCTAGTGCTGCAGTTGAAGTACAAGGGCAAAGGTCGTAAACCGATCATCAACGGCCTGAAGCGGGTGAGCCGACCGGGGCTGCGAGTGTATCGCAACCACAAAGAATTACCCCGCGTTTTGGGGGGCATCGGTATCGCCATTATTTCCACCTCTAGCGGCATCATGACCGACCGGGAAGCCCGTAAGAACGGCATTGGCGGTGAAGTGCTCTGTTTTGTGTATTGAATCATTGTCTTGTCAGGAGTATTCCCATGTCCCGTATCGGTAGACGTCCCATAGCCCTTCCTGCCAAGGTGGAGATCCAAATCGAAGGTCGGCAGATCTCAGTGAAGGGCCCGAAAGGACAATTGTCTCGCAGTTTGCCTCCCCTAGTTTCGGTTGACCAGGAGGCGCAGGTGCTCACAGTTAACCGGGTGAACGAGTCTCGTCCGGCCCGCCAACTGCATGGCCTCTGCCGTACTTTGGTGGCCAATATGGTGGATGGGGTATCCAAAGGGTTTGAGCGCAAGCTGGAACTGGTGGGTGTGGGCTACCGGGCTTCCATCCAGGGCACCAAGTTAATTTTGAACGTCGGCTACAGCAACCCGGTGGAGATCCCGTTTCCCCCAGGGATCCAAATTGCTGTTGAAGGCAACACTACTGTTGTGGTTTCGGGTATCGATAAAGAGCTGGTGGGTAATACCGCCGCTCGCATCCGGGCCACTCGCCCACCCGAACCCTACAAAGGCAAAGGGATCCGCTATCAAGGGGAGCAAGTTCGCCGCAAGGCAGGTAAATCTGGGAAAGCGAAGAAATAACTATGAAAACCAACCGCAAAACCACCACTCAACACCGCCATCGGCGCATTCGCCGCAAGGTCTTTGGTACCCCCGAGCGACCCCGTTTGGCTGTGTTTCGATCCCATCAGCACATTTACGCCCAGGTGATCGACGATGTAGCCCAACACACCTTAGCTTCCGCTTCTACCCTCGACACCGAGCTGCGGCAGGAGTTGGGGGAAATGGGGGCTGCCACACAAGAGGCTGCTACTCTGATTGGTCGCTCCGTTGCCGAACGGGCCTTGCAGGCGGGCATTTCCCAGGTGGTCTTTGATCGGGGGGGCAAGCTCTATCACGGGCGCATTCAAGCTTTGGCCGAAGCCGCTCGAGAAGCAGGGTTGCAGTTCTAAAGGCCACCTGAGCAATGGGGACTCGGAGCAATCCGGATCCCATTTACAGAACAGGGTACAGATTGCAAAGACAACTCAACGGATCCCAACCGTCACTGAGGATAATCGCACATGGCTGAGCAAAGAGATCGTC
>JAUQVI010000040.1:0-17243 GCA_039794885.1 Thermostichus sp. DG02_5_bins_236 | reverse complement strand
TGCAGTAAATCCAAGCGGCACAACCCAGAATTGCTCTCGTTGTGGCACGAAGGTTCCAAAGACCATTCAAGACTGTTGGCATAGTTGCCACGTGTGCGGTTTGGAATTGTCCCGTGACCATAATGCTGCCATCAATATAAAACACTCGGCGGTGGGGCATCCCGTGGAGTATAAAAAAGCTCAGGATACGCCCGTTCACTGAGAAGCCCGCATTCTATGCGTCAGCATGAGTGTCGGGAGTATGTCACGATGCCCTAGATGTTGATGAGTGTGTGACATGGGATCCCTGACTGGCAACCTTATCCTTCGATGGATGCAGTGGGACAAAACACGTCCCATTGGCCTAGGGTTGGGTTCAGCCCTCAGTTTGAGTTTGATCGCCTGTTCCGGAGCCTCTGAGTCGGTTCTGCCCACCCCGCCCAGTAGTATTACCCGCTATACCGCTCTAGGGGCTAGCGATGCGGTGGGGGTGAATGCCTCAATCTCCTGCGATGGCCCCGCCAATGCCGCTGGTACCCGACCCCAACGCTCGGATCCTTTGCAGTGTCCAAATGGAACGGGGTATGTGCCCCGTCTGGCGCAATCTTTACCAGCGCCAGTTGAGTTGACGAATTTGGGTCGTTCGGGAGCGGTGATCAGCCCTGCCATCCAATCTCTGGGGGACTCCTTTCCCGCCAACTTACTGCAGGATCAAGTGCCCCGCATCCCCCCCGACACCACCCTGATCACGATCTGGATTGGAGGGAATGACACCAACGCCATTACCCTAGCGGCTGCCCGTCTGGCCCTACAGGGAAGGGATCCCTTGCCTTTTATCGATCAACAAATTGACCAATTTGCCGCCGACTATCAAACGCTGCTGCAATCCATTCGCGCCCGTGCCCCGCAGGCCCGCATTGTAGTGGCCAATCTACCCAACTTCGCCCTGATCCCTTTGGGGCAACAGCAACCTAGCAGTGTGCGGCAACTGCTGGCTACTGTTTCCCTCGGACTCAATCGAAGGGCCCTAAACCCCTTAAGCCAGCAGGGGATCCCGGTGGTGGATCTGCTCTGTGATCCCCGCTCCTACAGCCGCGACTCCTTTTTCCCTGGCCCGATTGCGGATGGGTTTCACCCCAACGACCAGGGCTACACCGACTTGTCCGAGGCTTTCTTGGGAGCGATCCAGCGACCCACCCCACCCCAAGCCAGCTGTCTTCCCTTCAGCGATCCGGGATCCCTGCAGCTAGACTCGGATGGGATCCTCAGCGCCAGCGAGACGGAGTTCTTTCGGAGAAGTTTTCTCGACAAAAACTAGGATCCCTTTGTTGAATATGTTGAACAGAGGGATCCCGACAGTATTGGGTGCGGTTTAGGATGCCGCTACCGCTGCCGAGGAGCGTCGCCGCCGCCGTGTGGCATCCGGTAGCCGTTCTTGTCGGGGGTCAACATCCGTAACTGGCACAGCAGGGGCTGATTCTTCCTGAGGAGATTGCACAAACACTACCACAGTCGGTTTACTGCGCAGTTGTTCTCGCACAAAGCGACGCACCACCCGTTCTAGCTCACCCTTGAGCCCAGCCCAGTCGATATCCACACTGCCCCGCTCCAGGGAGCGTGCAAAACGAGACCATTCCTGTTTAAGGGCATTCTCCAAAAGGGGTTTCAAAGCAGAACCCTTCAGAGGTTTGGCCTCACCTGCCAAGCCAAAGGTTTGTACTTGCGGAGTGTAGAGCAACTGGCCGCTGCTATCCAGGCTGAGTACCACTGTCACCATGCCATCTTTGGCGATCTGCTGGCGCTCTTGGAGCACTTTGTCCATCACCACGCCTGCACGGGAATCATCCATCATTTGAAGGCCAGAGGGCACCTTATCGGTGACAGCAATGCGATCTTGGCTCACCTCCACCACATCACCATTGTCAACAATAACGATGTTTTCCCGAGGGATCCCCATGCTCATGGCGGTCTCAGCGTGTTTAAGCAACATGCGGTATTCGCCGTGGGTAGGCACAAAAAACTTCGGACGGGTGAGGGCCAGCATCAGCTTTTGATCTTCCTGACAGCCATGACCGGATACGTGCAAGCCCTTGTCTTTGCCATAAACCACATTGGCCCCCAACTCCATCAGTTTGTCGATCACCCGCGACACTGGGATGGTATTGCCCGGAATCGGGTTGGCAGACCAAACGACTGTATCCCCAGGCTTGATTTGCAACTGTGGGTGCTCGCCGTTGGCGATGCGAGTGAGAGCGGCCAGAGGTTCCCCTTGGGATCCGGTGGTGAGAATGATCACCTGGTCATCCGGCAAGTTATTAATCACATGCATCGGCTGCAGAGTTTCGTCCTTGCAGCGCACATACCCTAAGCGGCGGGCATGAGCCACCACATTCAACATAGAGCGGCCCAGCAAAGACACCACCCGCCCCTGTTGTTCGGCAGCTTGCAGCACTAGATTCAGACGATGCACCGAAGAGGCAAAGGTAGTGATGATCACTCGCCCTTTGGCACCGGCAATCGCTTTAGAGAGACCGGGCAGCACCGAGGCTTCAGAGGCGGTAAATCCCGGCACTTCAGCGTTGGTGGAGTCGCTAATCAAACAAAGAACACCTTTCTCCCCATGTTCTGCTAGCCGTTGCAGGTCAAAATACTCGCCATCCACGGGTGTATGGTCGATTTTGAAGTCACCGGTTTGGATAATGACTCCAGCGGGTGTATGTAGAGCCACGGTAAAACTATCAGCAAAAGAGTGGGTATTGCGAATAAATTCTGCGAAGAAATGTTTGCTCAGGGGCACAATCTCACGGGGGGCAACAGTGCGCAATTCTGTACGGTTGAGGAGCCCCACATCCCGCAATTTTTCTTCTAGCAAAGCTAGTGCTAATCTAGGGCCATAAATAACCGGAATATCAAATTCCCGCAGATGATACGGGATTCCACCGATGTGATCTTCGTGGCCATGGGTGACCACCATTCCCCGTACTTTGTCCCGGTTTTGCTTGATGTAAGACATGTCCGGCAGCACAATATTGACTCCGTGCATACTTTCATCCGGAAAGGCCAAACCGGCATCCAAGAGGATAATGTCATCTTCGTAACGGAAGGCCCAAGTATTTTTACCAATCTCCCGTTCTCCCCCCAGTGGAATGAGCTGAACGGAGGCCGTGGAGGGCGAAGCTACAGGACGAGAAGCAACAGAAGTGCGTGATGTTGGCATAAGGGTCTAGATCCTCAACAGTAAAACAAACAAAAAACTTTGAGCAGACTAACCCCAGCAAAAAATGTGCGGATGCTGGATTCAGCTACTGCAGATCACCCGTTCCCCAGATTGAGAAACAGTGAAATGATGTTAGGGGCAGGATTTATCCACAGGTCAAACGCCACAAAAGAGCCCCATGCAAACCTCTCAAAACCTGAACCATAGTGGAGGCAAAACCTGAAAAGACGCAATCAAGATCATCAATACCCAATCAATAACCACTAAGAAACATTCGCTGCAATTCGCCCGGATCCCTTCAATTCAGTCAGCAACCCCATCTCTTCCAAAACCTGTCGCAAAACCTGTGAAGAACTCGCTTGTAGCGGAGCCAAAGGTAAGCGCACCCGCCCCACCTGCCATCCCTGCATCTCCAGTGCAGCTTTGACCGGAACAGGGTTGGTCTCAACAAACAAAACCTTAAACAACGGAAACAGTCGCAAGTGATGAGCCAAAGCTTGATCGTGCTGGCCCCTACCGTAGCTCTGGATCAATTCCTGCAACTGCAACCCAACCAAATGGCTGGCTACACTAACCACCCCACTCCCTCCCAGGGACAATATCGGCAAGGTCAGAGAATCATCTCCCGAGTAGATGCCGAAGCGAGAAGGGGTCAGTCGCCGAATTTCCGAAGCTACATCCATGATACCACTGGCTTCCTTGATAGCGACAATGGTTTCCAACTCCGCCAAGTTTGCCACGGTTTCCGGTTGTAAGCTAGCTCCCGTCCGACCGGGGATATTGTAAAGCAGGATGGGGAGATCACTGGCCTCAGCAATGGCCTTAAAGTGCTGATACAAACCAGCCTGGGTGGGCTTGTTGTAGTAGGGCACCACTTGTAAAGATCCATCTAAACCTAGCTGGGCAGCCTTTTTCGTGGCTTCGATAGCTTCATGGGTGGAGTTAGAGCCTGTTCCGGCAATCACCTTGGCTCGACCGGCCACGGCATCTCGAACCACTCGAAACAGCTCAAATTCTTCATGCCAGGTAAGGGTGGGAGACTCGCCTGTGGTGCCGCACACCACCAGCCCATCGCTGCCATGGGTCACCAAATAGTCGGCCAAACGAGCAGCTTCGTCGTAGTTCAAATCCCCCTCAGCGGTAAAGGGGGTAATCATCGCCGTCAGCACCCGACCCAAACTCACAGACTGTCTCTCCCCATCAACCACACCGCTCAGCGCAGAGTTCTTTTGAACGCTGCTGGCCTTTTCATCATAACTGCCTTCAGGGATCCCGTCTTAGTCGATCCGGCTTGTCTCCCCATCGGCCCAGTCGTATCCCACACATCGGTAGAGGCTTAATCAACAGAAGACAGACTATTTAGACGCAGGATAATGGCTGGCTAACCAATTTTGCCGGTAATCTATGAGGAGCAGCCTTTGCTTTTTTGCTTCTGACCCCGTGGAGAATCCCGATGGATGCCCTAACTGCCCTAAAAGAGCGTATCTCCGCCAATAAGTTCGACACTGGCCGCAGTTTGTCCGCAGCAGAGATCAAAGAGCTGGTTGCCTATGCAACAGAAGCACCTTCTGCCTACAACATTCAGCACTGGCGGTTTGTTGCGGTTACAGAGCCAGATGCGAAAGAGCGCCTTAAGTCTGTGGCCTACAATCAGCAGAAAGTAGCAGACGCGCCGGTGGTCTTTATCATCCTGGGGGATCTGCAGGGTTACGAGAAGATGCCTCAGATCGTTGATCAAACCGTTGCGGCAGGGATCCTCCCGGCGGAAAAAGGGGAAGGTTGGGTGAAAATGGCGCAAGGTTCGTACCTCAACAATCCCACACTGGCGCGGGATGAGGCGATTCGCTCGGGGGCAATGGCTGCCATGGCTTTGATGATTGCCGCTCAAGCGAAAGGGCTAGTGAGTGGGCCGATGATCGGGTTTGACCCAGAGGGGGTGAAGCGGGAATTCAACATTCTCAACCGCTATGTGCCGGTGATGTTGCTGCCGGTCGGATATGCCGCACCGGGGAATTGGCCCCGGAAGCCCCGTTTGAGTGTGGATGAGGTGCTGGCCTTTGGGCAAGGGCGAGAGTTTTAGTCATGGAGGGCGGGAGCTAAGGCGACCGTTTCGATGGGCGGGGGGAGTTCTTGCCGCAAGGTGGCAACCAGAGCATTCGTGGATTGGTCGTAGAGGGTAGTGACCAGCTTAGGGTACAGCCCAATGCCAATGATCGGGATTAGCAAGCAGGCAATGATAAACACCTCTCGCGGTTCGGCATCCACCAGTTCCTCATGTTCGGTCAGTTCTTTGTTTTCCGGCCCAAAGAAGATCTGCCGCAACATAGAAAGGAGATAGATGGGAGTTAAAATCACCCCGACTGCCGCCAGGAAAACGATAACCACCTTAAAGGGGCCAGAGTAGGCATCGGTGGTGGCCATGCCAATAAACACCATGATCTCGGCCACAAAGCCGCTCATCCCCGGTAGCGCCAGAGAGGCCAGCGAGCAGGCAGTAAACATCGAGAAAATCTTCGGCATTTTCAGGCCCACGCCCCCCATTTCCTCCAGCTCCAGCGTGTGAGTACGGTCGTAGGTAGCTCCCACCAAAAAGAAGAGACTGGCCCCGATCAACCCGTGGGAGATCATCTGCAACATGGCTCCACTCATGCCGATCTCCGTCAGGCAGCCGATGCCGATCAGTACAAAGCCCATGTGGCTAATAGAGGAGTAGGCGATCTTGCGCTTCAGGTTGCGTTGAGCAAAAGAAGTAAGGGCAGCAAAGATGATATTAACCACCCCCAGCACAAGCAACACCGGCGCAAAGTAAAGATGGGCATCCGGTAGCATTCCCACATTCATGCGCAAGAGGGCATATCCCCCCATTTTCAGCAGGATCCCGGCCAACAACATGTGGACTGGCGCTGTGGCTTCCCCATGAGCATCCGGCAGCCAGGTATGTAGAGGGAAAACCGGCAGTTTTACCCCATAAGCAATCAGAAAGGCCCCGTAAATGAGCAACTGGAAAGTGAGGGGATAGGTTTTCTGGGCCAGCTCCGTCATATCAAAGCTGATGGTGTTGCCGTAGAAGGCCATGGCCAAAGCCGCCACCAAAATAAAGAGGGAACTAAGGGCGGTGTAGAGAATGAACTTGGTGGCTGCATAAAGACGGTTTTTCCCACCCCAGATGGAGAGCAACAGATATACCGGGATCAGCTCTAATTCCCACATCAGGAAAAACAGCAACATATCCTGTACCGCAAACACTCCGATCTGGCCGCCGTACATAGCCAACATCAGGAAATAAAACAGGCGTGGCTTCAGGGTGACGGGCCAGGAAGCCAGGATCGCCAGGGTGGTAATGAAGGCGGTGAGCAGGATCAAGGGCATCGAGAGGCCATCGGCCCCCACCGACCAGCTCAGGCCCACCTGGGGTACCCAGGTATAGCGCTCAAACAGTTGCAGACTGCTGAGGCTGGGATCGTAGCTGTAGTAAAACCCTGCTAGCAGAATCAGCAGATCCGTGACCCCAATGAACAACGCAAACCAGCGGATTCGTTCCGCCAGCTTTTGAGCATGGGCACGGCTGTTGGGATCCCCTGCCGGAGCCGGGATTAACGGAATGAATAGGGAGGCGACAATCGGGTAGAAAATCACCGTCGTCAGCCAAGGAAACTCGTTCAAGCTGGGCAGTGCCATGAATGCAACCTCGTTACGCCAAGTTCACTCCAAACCACCGAAATCGGGGAATTCCTGCCGACTGTTCCGCGACAGCCCTTTACCAGAATCGCCCTTGAGTATCTATGCTTAGCAAATCTACAGGATTATCTTAAGGCTCCAACTCTGGTTTAGAGAGGAGGGGATCCCTGAAAGCTGACCTTGTGGGAAGGGAGTAAGTGCAGTTGCGAATCGTTGTGTCCGAGAATGGATCCAGAAAACCAATAGCACACCTGCTCGCAAGGGATCCCAATCATCATGCCTCAGCCCAAACTGATCATCCACGGTGGAGCCGGTAGCGCCTTGGATGGAGAAAACAGTGTCGACAAAGTGAGGGGATCTCTACGGCGGGTGGTGGAGAGCACCTATGAATTGCTGCAGGCGGGGCAAGGTGCTGAAGCGGCGGTGCTGCACGCTTGTCAATTGCTGGAGGATGATCCCCTCTACAATGCCGGTACAGGTTCGGTGCTGCAAGCGGATGGACAAATTCGCATGAGTGCCGCCCTCATGAACGGGGCAAACCAGGCCTTCAGTGGCGTGATCAATGTCAGCCGGGTTCAATATCCGATCCTCATGGCCCAGGCTCTGCAAGCAAGCCCCGACCGAGTCGTAGCCGAACAAGGAGCTGCCGAATTGGCACGGGAACTGAAATTGCCGCTCTACGATCCAGCTACCCTAAAGCGGGTGCAGGAATGGTTGCAGTTGCGTCAGGATCATCCTCCCACCCGCGTGCTCACTTCTCTGACGATGGGCACGATTGGAGCTGTTGCCCTCGATCAACAGGGGCACATTTGCGTGGGCACCTCCACCGGCGGGCGAGGCTTCGAGCGCTTGGGTCGGGTGAGTGACTCTGCTACTCCGGCAGGAACCTATGCCAGTGCTGTGGCAGGGGTCAGCTGCACCGGTGTTGGGGAAGATATTTTGGATGAGTGTCTGGCAACACGGATCGTGGTGCGGGTGGAGGATGGGATGAGCCTGAAAGCAGCAGTGGCCAAGTCTTTTCAAGAGGCCCGTCAGCGCAACCGAGCCTTTGGGGCCATTGCCCTGTCCCAATCTGGTGAGATTGTTTGGGATACGACTACCGATATGCTCTTGGCTGCTTATCACGATGGGCAGGGGATCGGCCTCACGATCTGAAGGATTGATCTGAAGGATCTCTCCAACCCCAAGCTTGCGGAACTCCTCCTGGACAAGCCCGCCGCCGTTGGATAAGAGTGGAAATAGTACTTAAACAAACCAAGCCCGCTCCCCGGTGGGCCACTATGGGAAACCCCAATTTATGGCACTACATGCTGAGTTGCACCGCCACCTGGGTGGCTCTGTTGTACCTAGAATTCTGTGGCGCTATTTTCATCGCCAGGGATCCCCTTTGGCAGAGCGCTTTCCCACCTATTCAGAATTTGAAGACTTTTACACTCGCCCCCGCAACACTCTCGAAGATTACCTGGAACTGCACACCCTTGTGGAGCATGTGCAAACCCTAGAGACTCTGCCTTACTTCATCTATCGTTTGTTGCGGGGGGCCTATGTGTTCGAAGATTTGGCCTATCTGGAAATTCGCTATACCCCCTATCTGCGCACAGATCCCAGCCTAGATGAAGCAGATCGACTTAAGCAAATGCGCCAGGTGATCGAGACCGTTGGCCAAGCCAGCCAACAACAGGAGTACCCGATCGTCACCAGCCAGATCCTGTGCTTGCACTCCCGCCTGCCCAGTCACATTAACCGCGCCATGCTGGAGGCGGCTGTCGAGTCCGACTATGTCTGTGCCATCGACCTAGCTGGGGGAGACAAACCCTATCGAGAGCGCATGGAGGAGTGGATTGAGCTGTACAAATACGCCTTGGCTCGGGGCCTAAAAACCACTGCCCACCTCTATGAAACCTTGGACGGCTGCCATCCAGAGTTGTTGCCCTATGTCTCCCGGATTGGGCATGGCATTCAAATTCCGCTCCATTATCCAGAACTGCTGCCGGAACTGGCGCGGCGCAGGCAATGTTTGGAAGTTTGCCCCACCACCTATCTGAAAACCGGCACTCTCCCCAGTTTGGATCCCCTTAAGATTGTCTTCGATCGCTGCTTTGAGGCGGGAGTCGATATTGCCATCTGTACCGACAATGCCGGTTTGCACAATGTGCGGCTGCCTTTCGAATATGAGAACCTGCTCACCCACGACATCATCAACTTTGAACAGTTAAAACGCTGTCAGGAGGCGGCCTTCCGCCATGCTTTTGCTTGGCCCTACAAGGATCGTCCAGCCTCGCTGTTGTCGGAGTTGCAGCAGGGGGTGGCGGCGTCCTGGGTGGCGCTCGAAGCCTGAGTCATGGGCCAGACAGGATCCCCAACAATCCGGGTTCTCTTAGAGTAGGAAAGAGATCCGCTGTGGGGCTATGGCCAATTTTTACGAGCAATTGGCGGTGCTGGAGAGCCTGCGGGATGTGGCCAACCATGATCAGTTCGCGCGGATCCCGGAAGACTGGTGGGTGGTCATCACCGATATTCGCGGTTCTACCCAGGCGATTGCGGCAGGTCAGTACAAGGCAGTAAACCTGATTGCGGCCTGCTCGATTGTCGCTGTTCTGAACGGGGCAGGGAATGTCGGAATCCCGTTCGTGTTTGGTGGGGATGGGGCTTCTTTGGTGATTCCAGCGCAGTTGTTGGAACCGACTCGGCAAGCCCTGGTGGCGACCCAATCGATGGCTAAGCAAGCCTTTCAACTGGATCTGCGGGTGGCCTTGGTGCCGGTGGCTGTTGTTCACCAAAGCCCCTATGAGCTGCGGGTGGCCAGGTTGCGGGTGTCGCCTGAATATACCCAGGCGATTTTTATTGGCGGGGGATTAAAATTTGCCGAGACGCTGATCAAGGATCCCCGCACTGCCCCTCAATTTGCTGTGCAGTGGCCTCAGGGATCCGAGCCCCAAGCGGATTACAGTGGGCTGGAGTGCCGATGGCAGGATATCCGTAGCCCTTATGGGGAAACCCTCAGCCTTTTAATCAGTGCCACCAGCTCTGATGAACGGCAAAGCACCCAGATTTACCAGGAGGTTCTGGAGCAGATCGAGCGCATCTATGGAACGGGATCCCAGCGTCGCCCGGTGAGCTTGCAGTCTTTGCACCTGACCTTCCAAGACCGACAGTTGCAGTTAGAGACCTTGGTGCATCAAGGTCGGCAACCTCTGCTTGTGCAGGCTTGGTATCGGCTCCGTCTGAAGTTGGAAAACCTTTTGGGTTGGTGCCTAATGCGCTTGCGCCTGGGGGTGTGGGGAAGCTATCCCCAGCTAGTGGTATCCGCCACCGATTTCGAGAAGCTAGACGATTTGCTGCGCATGGTGATCGCCAGTAGCCCCGACCAACGACAGCGATTGACTCAATACTTGGAGACCCGCTTTCGCCAGGGAGAACTGGCCTACGGGATCCACATTTCTGATCGGGCTGTGTTGACTTGTTTGGTATTTGAACGGGATGGTCGGCAGGTGCATTTTGTGGATGGAGCCGATGGCGGCTATGCCTTGGCTGCCAGGGACTTGAAAACTCGCCTCAACCTTTGAGTCCTATCCCCGTGTGGCTTCCTACATACAATTGATGAAGCCGCAAGGATCTCCTGCCCTCCCAAAAGGGTCTAGGGTTGTGGAGAAAGACCAACCATTTGCCCGTAAACAATGCCGCTTAGGGTCGCCATCACCACCACCAACCCAACAAAGGTTAAGGTTTTGCGAGTGCCCAGAACTTGACGGATAACCAACATATTGGGCAAAGAAAGGGCCGGGCCAGCCAGCAGCAGAGCCAATGCCGGGCCTTGTCCCATGCCATTGCCAAGCAGCCCTTGCAAAATCGGGATTTCCGTCAGGGTTGCAAAATACATCAGCGCCCCGGCCAAAGCGGCAAAGAAATTGGCAAACACAGAATTACCCCCTACTGCCCAACTCACCCAAGCAGAGGGGATCAACCCTTCCTGTTCCGGACGACCCAGCAGGGCTCCGGCCACCAGTACCCCAATCAGCAGCAGGGGTAGAATCTGCTGGGCAAAATCCCAGGTGGAGCTAAACCATTCTGTATTTTCTGGGTTGGCATCTGTGCTCAGCAACCAGGAGAGGCCAACAATCCCTACCGAGAAGGGCAGCAGCGGTTCATGAGGAATGACAAGCGCCAGCACCCCGGTAATCCCAGCTACAGCTGCAACTTTTAGACGCGGGATCCGCAGCCAAAAGACCAAGATCAAACTGAGGGCCAGCGCCAGAAACCCGGTCAGGATCCAGCGTGCCGAATAGATCCAGTACCAAACTCCGGTTGTTTCTGCTGGCCTAGCCCAGTTGGAAAACACCAGGATCCCGACCATCACTGCAAAAAAAAGGGCGTTTTGCCAGAGGGGCCGAGAGGCTTCTGTGTCGGCCCAACCTGGCTGAGCCTCCACCCGCACCAGATCCTCTTTGCGGAACAAAAAGGCCATGGCTAAGCCAATGATCACGCTAAATGCAATTGCCCCCAAAGCTCTAGCCAGCCCCAGTTGCCATCCCAAAACCCGTGCCGTCATCACAATCGCCAAGATATTAATAGCCGGGCCCGAATACAAAAAAGCCGTGGCAGGGCCTAAGCCTGCCCCCATCCGGTAAATACCGGCAAACAAAGGCAGAACAGTACAGGAGCACACGGCTAAGAGGATCCCTGAGACAGAGGCCACTCCGTAAGCAAGGAGGGGCTTGGCCTTTGCCCCTAGATACTGCATCACAGCATCTTGGCTGAGAAAAACGGCAATTGCTCCTGCAATAAAAAAAGCAGGCAACAGACACAAAATGACATGCTCTTGGGCATACCACCGCACCAGATACAGAGATTCCCAAAGGGCATTTTGAACCCGCTCAGATTGTTGTAGAATCTCTATAGGCAGGAAAAAGCAGACTAAAAAAATAGCTCCAATCCAGAGCAGCTTCTGCCCTTCTGTTTTCCAGAAATTCATGATGTTACCGCTTCTTTCTAAGGCTGGATTGATGGTTATTGCTGAAGTAGAGGTTGGATTTGTTCGGGGCTAAGAACCTTGCCCTGACTTAAAACTTTCCCATTCACAGCTAGAGCCGGAGTCTTCATTACCCCGCGCTCGGCAATACCCATTGGGTCGGTGATGTGGGAAAAATCAGCCTTTAAGTTGAGGGTTGAAGCTGCTAGTTTGGCATTTTCTTCCAGTTGATGACACTTTTTGCAACCGGAACCCAAAATCTCAATCTTTATTGGATCCATAGGAATTGTCCCCCTAACCCTGCCCACATCCTAGACCTTATACTTAGGTAAAAGGTCAAGTGTAATACTTTGCAAAGCTTTCTCAGCTAGAGTAGGGATCCAACTCAAATTGCCCTAGCTAAGTTGTATGGGGCAAACCCGGCCAATAGGCTCCTTGCTTAGGAAGCACTGCCCTCCCGAATTTCATAGGTATAAAATCGTCCTGCTACTGCCAGGGTGGCAAAGTGATAGGTGGGCAGGGAGATTCCAAGAGAACTGAGGTTGAGTAAAGATAAATCTGTGGTGTAAAGACTAAACACAAGATAGTTTTGCCGGTGGGTTTGATGAATAAACAGGGCTTCGAGTTCGGGTTGCAATTCTTGCACGAGGGCCTGACATTCCCCGATCAAGCTATTCAAAAAAGCCGGGATTTGCGCACAGTATTCCTGCGTGGCATAGGCGGTCAGTTGTTCCCCTGCGTAAGCTCCGTACTCTTCCAAGGTCGGGTTGGTGAGGGCCAAAGTGGTGACTCCTGCCGCCAAGATTAAGCCTGAAAGTAGCGATAGCATGTTCAGCATATCTGGCTCTCCAAAACGGGATCCCTTTCCATACTCCTGATCACCTCTGCATCCTGGCAGGGGCATAGGGGCAAAAGCCCTTTCCCAAAGCCACAACATCGCTAGCACAGCCAAATGCTTGGTTACGGGTGAGGGCCAGAGGTTAGGATGGGATCCCAATAACGCTAAACACTACAGACACTGTTCAGAACCCTATGGAACTTGCCGACTTGAGACGGACTCTAGAATCGCTCACCTTACGCCTGAGCAATGCTCAGGACTATCTTTGACCTGCCCAACCTAGAGCAGCAAATTGCCATCATGGAGCAGGAGGCCTCGCAACCGGAATTTTGGAATGATGCCGAAGCCGCCCGCAGACAAATGCAACAACTGAATAGCTTGAAAGCCTGCTGGGATCAGGTACACCGCTGGCAAGACCGCCTTGAAGATGCCGAAAGCGCTCTGGAACTGCTGCAGGAGGAACCCGATCCAGATCTGTTGGCCGAGACGGAGGGATCCCTGACTGGGGTGGATCAGGAACTCAGCCAATGGGAATTGCAACAACTGCTGGCTGGCCCCTACGACAAAAATGGCGCCATCCTGACGATTACAGCGGGCGCTGGTGGAACCGATGCTCAGGACTGGGCGGAAATGCTGCTGAAAATGTACAGCCGCTGGGGGGAAAATCAAGGGTACAGGGTGAGCCTGTCAGAATACTCGGAGGGATCCGAAGCGGGGATCAAGTCTGCCACCCTGATGATCGAAGGCCCTTATGCCTATGGCTACCTCTCTGCTGAGAAGGGCAACCACCGCATGGAGCGAATTAGTCCCTTTAATGCCAATGGCAAACGGCAAACCAGCTTCGCTGGGGTAGAGGTGATGCCGATTCTGGAACCAGAAGACGAGTACGAACTCAAAATGGAGGAGCTGGAGTTTGAAACTTCCCGTTCCGGTGGGGCGGGTGGTCAAAACGTTAACAAAGTAGAAACAGCTGTCCGGGTGATCCACAAGCCCACAGGCCTCGCCGTGCGCTGTACCGAAGAACGCTCGCAACTGCAAAACAAGGAGCGAGCCATGCAAATTTTGAAGGCCAAATTGATTGAGCTAGAGGAAGAAAAACGGCGGCAAAAGCTGGCGGAAATTCGGGGTGGTATGGTGACCCAGGGCTTTGGAGGGCGCATTCGCACCTATACCTTTGATCCCTACAAACTGATCAAAGACCACCGCACCAATGCCGAAACCTACAATGTTGATGCCTTCATGAACGGGGAACCCAACGAGCTCATGCACTTTATTCAGTCCTATCTGCGCCAGGAGACCGCTAAAGAACCTGTCCCGATTTGACATCCCCATTTGAATGCCCACAGCGGCTGGATTACTGCCGTTTGCCGGTCGTGTGCAGGATCCTTGTGTATAGAATTTTTGAGTGGCGTGATTTGTGGATCCGTTCCGAGGGTTCCAATGGCTAGGGATCCGGAATCGAGGCATTTTAGACAGGCATAGGGTAAGCAATTGGCCATGAGCAGCAACTGGGACAACTTCCGCAAAAACCTAGGGGAGTGGCATGGATCTTTTACCAGCGTCACGCCTGCAGGCGAGCTAGGCCCTTCTGTGCCCTCTATCCTGGTGCTGGAAGATGTAGAAGGGGGCCGGCGGGTGCGCTTTCAGCTGCGGCGGTTTGCCCAAGGGCTGGATTACCCCCCCACCAGCCAACTGGAGCAGGAATACAGCAGCATTGGCCACCTGAATGTCTTTTTTCCCAACGGGACTTTTTCTAAGGGATCCCTGCAGGTGGCTCCTTTTGCCGAGTTTGGGGCAGAGTATGGTTTTGTGCAGGGCAATCGCCGCCTGCGCTTTGTCCAGCTCTATGACAAAGACCAGCGCTTGCAGTCCATGACGCTGATCCGGGAGTTCCGGGCTAACACTGATGCCCAAGAGCAGCCGCCGCTGACGGTGGAGCAGCTGTTAGGAGAATGGCAGGGCACCGCCTACACCGTGTATGCCGATGGGCGACCTTCCACGGAAGTGACAATCCACCTGCGCATCCAGCAGGAGGGCAACCGGCTTTTCTACCACAATGCCTGGGCAGGGCAAGAGCTGCAAGGTACAGCGGTTATCAACGGGCGCTGCCTACACTTCCAGGACACAGACCCGCCCAAGCAGTTGCTCTTGCTACCCGATGGCACCTCCAGCCTGACACCGCTGCAGATCTCCTTCCGCCACCCCTTTTTAGTCGAAGTCGGCTGGCTGTGGGCCCCAGGACAGCGACAGCGTGTCATCCGCTCCTACGGAGAGCGGGGGGAATGGGTAAGCGCCACCCTGGTGGTGGAGTCCTCTCTACATCGTTAGAAATGGGATCCCTGCTCTTCCCCGCAGGAAGGGTTAGCCATAGAAATCCCAAACCTCCTGCAACAAGGTTTCTCGCTCCTCTGCCGAAGCGCTAAGCAGGGTTAGGGGATCCCCTGTTGGGAAAAAGCTGCCTACCCCCCAGCCTAAAGCCCTTGGGCAAGCAGTTTTAGGTTGTAGGGATCCCGCCAAGGTAATGCCCTGCCAGGTGCCAATAGGGGTTTCTAGAGCAGAAGAAAACACCAGATCCAGTCCCGGATTTTGGGCTACCTCCGCCTGAAAAGCCCGACGGGATCCGATCAGGGAGGGTTTAACCACAAGGATGCCGGGCCATCGGCGCAGCGCCTGGAACTGGCTGAGCTGGGCGACGGATTCATCCAGCGCAATCGGGGTTTGATAAGCCTGGCTAAGTTGAAGGAGTTCTGTGGGGTGATGGGGAGATCGGGGTTGTTCAAGAAACTCAATGCGTCCGGGGCTGTGGTGGTTCACCTGATCACAAAGGGCCAACCACTCGCGGGCCTCTAAATCAGTCAGACCCCCATTAGCATCCAAGCGTAGGCGACAGTCCTGGGGCAATTGCTGGATCAGGTCTGTGAACACTTGCCATTCCCGTTGCCGCTCCTCAACGCCAATTTTCCACTTCAACACCCGATACCCCTGTTCATCAAGGGATCCCGCTTCAGTTAAGGCTGCCTCCCCGGCAGGAAGTAGCCCACAGAAGGATAAATCGGAGAGATCTCTGTTGAACCCATCGGGATCCTGTAAGGCCAACCCAGCGGATTCAAACCCAAATTGGCAGGCGGGCAAAGCGTCTGGAACCCCGAACATGTGCGCCACAGAAATCTGCTCGGGTAACTGCTGACACCACTCCAGAGCCTGCTCCAGGGTTTCGCTGCCAAACCAGGGAATGGGGGCAATTTCTCCGTAGCATTGGATACCTGAATGGGTATCCGTGAGGCGAATCAGGATCCCTTCCCGGACAGACCAGAGGCCGTGGTGGGTGAGCAAGGGCTTCCGGAATGGGCGTTGATAGGGGCGAAACTCGAACTTTAGATCGGTCAGCATCTTGATTTATGATCGCCTGGAAGCATCCCGGACTCTACAATGTATCCTTCTCCCGCTCTCGATGAAATCCGGATCCCGGATCCTCCCCCCCAAGTCCGCTGGGCCCGCCGAGTGCTTTGGATGATTGGGCTCACCTTACTGCTCATCATGGCTCTGTGCCTACTCAACATTTCCGTGGATTGGAACCGAGTCGCCAGTGGTTTGCAACGGAACTTGACTCCTCTGCTGCGGGGCTTTAGTCGTCCATCAGGGGCAGTTTTTGATTTGGCTGTGCAGCGGATGTTTGAGTCCTTCAATATGGCGGTGGTAGGCACCACAATTGGGGGTATTCTTTCTTTTCCACTGTCTTTCTTGGCTGCCTCCAATTTGTTGGGATCTGGGCGCTTGGCCATTCCTGGAAAAGCTTTCTTGGCCGGGATTCGCACCTTTCCAGAATTGTTATTGGGCATTATTTTTGTCTCTTCCTTTGGGCCGGGACAATTAGCAGGAATCATGGCGGTGGGGATTAACTCGATTGGTTTTTTGGGGAAGGTCTTTGCCGATATTATTGAAGGGATCGATCCAGGACCCAGTGAGGCCCTGTTAGCGACGGGAGCTTCTCCTTTGCATGTCTTTCGCTATGCGGTGATCCCACAGGTTCTACCTGAGTTTCTCTCGACAGTGCTGTATCGTTTTGAAGTGAATTTACGATCTTCTGCCACATTGGGTTTGGTGGGAGCAGGTGGCGTGGGAGTATTGCTGGTGCAACGCATTCAGTTTCGCCGTTGGGAAGAGATTTCTACTATTTTGTTGGTGATTGTCGCCTTTGTCATTGTGGTGGATACCTTGAGTAGCTTTTTGCGTAAGAAATTGGTCTGACATCCTCCCGACACTGTAGCTTGCTTCCCGCAGTAGGCATACAGCGCGGGGTTCCTCTTTCATCCAGCCGACTTATCTAAACCAATTGCTTGATTTAGATAGAGGTCATTCTGTCCAGAGGCGTTGATTTCCGGATGCCCTACGGTATTTATTCCAGCCCATCTCAGTCCCTTCTCCAAGATGTTCTACGCTGCATTCTCATCTTTTGCATCTGACAGAGCCGGGACAACCATGAGTTCGAGTGCTGAGTGTCCTTTGAACTGGCTGTTTGCAATCAAAGCAATCAATCGTGGTGTTCTGGGGTGGAACAGGTT
>JAUQVI010000039.1:0-17570 GCA_039794885.1 Thermostichus sp. DG02_5_bins_236 | reverse complement strand
AGCAAGACACGAATTGAAGAACAAATAGAAGTTTTGGTAGACAAAGAGTATATGGCAAGAGCAAGATTCCCCATCGAAAGCCACGAGGTAGAGAGCTGACAATGGAGCAAAAGTAAGAAAATCAGCAGCTAGCGAGTCGGCGCATCAGAGGTGAGCCTGTGCATCGACGCTTAAAAGTATGGCGGATCATTGGCAGTCGCTATCGCAATCGGAGGAAAGGATTGAAACTGAGGTTGAATGTCATTGCTGGCATCCACAACTACGAGCTCACCTTGCCGCCCTTACCCTCTTGTTGATTCGTGCAAGAAGTCTAGTCAAGAAAATGCTCTCGACTCGAACGCATATCTGTCCCCATTAACGCTGCTATCAATATCCTGAAAAAGGGATTAAATACCGTGGGGCACACGGGAATCAAAGCTTAGGGAGAGAACGACCGCTATCTGAATCAAGCAATTGCTTCAGGTAAGTTGGCTCGCTGAACCAAGCATCCCACGCGCCTCAGCCGTGGGAGTGTCAAGATGGTGAAGCTGCTTTGCCACCTGCCTTGGCTTACTTTCACCAACACCCCAATTTTTTACCCAGCGATGACTTGAAAGCTTTGCGGGGTCACATTCTCGCTTGCCCCTACTTAGGGGTGAATAATCTCAATCGAGATTTTGTCGGTACACGCGGGTTTTCTATAGCCTTTCGGCGGGATGGCCTAGAGCAAGTGGTAGAGCAATTTCCTTTTTTCGCGCCCTACCTAGAGCGGGTATTGTTGCCAGAGTGCAATGCCTTTTATTTGAACCCACTATTGCTCACCGAGGGATCCCGTGTGGATCCTCATATTGACCGCAGCCTCCGCTCCTATTGCAAAACCATTGCACCACCCGCTTGGGTGAGCGTACTGTATCTGGAGGTGCCGGATCCCTTACGGGGAGGGTCTTTGGTGCTCAGCCAAGGTAAACGACAGGTGGGCCAAATTCGCCCCAAACAGAATAGGCTGCTCTACTTTCAGGGGGATCTGACCCATGCCGTGCAGCCTTTAGAAAGTCCCGGATCCCGACTGAGCTTGGTGTGTGAGCAGTACGAACTGGATCCGTTGCAGTGGAATCAAATCCCGAAGATGACCATCGAATCGCGGCTACGCGTGAAAGCTCAAGCCAGGACTCGCCCTTAAAATCTCCTTAACTCTTCTGTTGGGGATCCCACGCTATAGTCCTGGTGGCCTCTGGAGAAATACAGAAGGGATCCCTATGTTTCGACGTCACGCAGTTGTAGTAGGAGCCTCGGCAGCTCTGCTGGGATCCCTGTGGTACCCAAGCCAAACCCAAGCCCAAGCTCCGGTGGAGATCAATTTCTACTATCCCACTGCCGTCGGCGGTCCCCTCACCCAGATTATCGATGGTTATGCTGCCAACTTCAGCCAGGCTAACCCGGACATTAAAGTGAACGCAATCTATGCTGGCGGCTATGACGACATTTACAAAGCTGTACAAACCCAAATTAGCGGTGGTGGTAGCGGCCCGGATGTGGCGATTTTTCTGTCGGTGGATATGTACTCCCTCATCGACAACGACTACATCCTGCCCCTGAATGACTTCATTGCTTCCAGTAGCGATGGAAAAGCGATGATTGATGACTTTTTCCCCGCCTTTATGCTTAACTCCCAAGATGATGAAAGTACGGTTTGGGGGATCCCGTTCCAGCGTTCCACGCCAGTGCTCTACTACAACCGCGATCTGTTCAAGACGGCAGGATTACCGGATCGGGCTCCAGAAACGGTTGAGGAAATGCGGGAGTTTGCCACGAAATTAACGGATCCCAGCGATGGGGTTTGGGGGCTGATGATCCCATCGGATGGGTTTCCCTACTGGCTGTTCCAGGGCTTTGCGATTGGCAACGGACAAAACATTGTCGGCGAGGCAGCCAACCAGGTGTTTTTCAATACTCCTGCTGTCGTCAGTGGCTTGCAGTACATGGTGGAGCTGTCTAGCGAAGCGAAGGTGATGCCCGCAGGTGTGATCAAATGGGGCGATACCCCCACCACCTTCACCAGTGGCAAAGCAGCGATGATATACCACACCACCGGCAGCCTAACCAACATCCTCAACAATGCTGATTTTGAAGTGGGCGTTGGCTACTTGCCTAAAGGATCCGTTGGTTATGGGGCACCCACAGGCGGAGGCAATCTGCACATTCTCAGCACTACGCCACCGGAAAAGCGTGAGGCGGCATGGCGTTGGATTGAATATCTTGCTAGCCCGGAAATTCAAGCAGATTGGGGCGTGGGAACCGGCTACATTGCGGCTCGACAATCCTCCTGGAACCTGGATCCCCTCAAAAGTTTGGCTGCCGAAAAACCACAATATGCTGTAGCCCGTGATCAGCTGCAATTTGCCCAAAAGGAACTGGCTACCCACCAGGGCTTGGATATTCGTCAGATCTTCGGCAAAGCTGTACAAGCGGCGATCACGGGTGAAAAAGATGCCAAAACGGCTTTGGATGAAGCCCAAACTCAAGCAGAGCGGATTCTGGCAGACTACGGTGGTTAATCACCAAATCCTCAAGGGAGACGGGGTGAATGCCTGGGACTGTACCAGATGGGGTTTCTACAACAACATTGAGGGGAAAGACTTTGACTTGACCCTCTTCGTCAATGACAATCTCCCCTTGGCTGCCGCTTACCGATTTGAGATGCTGCTGAATCTTTTCAGGAAGAAGGCCAACTCTCATCGAGATGCTAACTGAGCCAACACGCTCCAGTGTAGGGTGGTGCAGGTTACCATGAAAAGAAACCCAGTTTCTTTGTGATCCGTTTCATAAGAATGCCTGTTGATCTCAGTCAATATCTAGTGGTCGGGATCTCCTCCCGTGCTCTTTTTGATCTTTCCTACGAAGATGAGATCTTTCGCACCCAAGGGCTAGCCGCTTACGCAGATCACCAACTGGAAAACGAACAGCATATCCTCAAGCCTGGGGCCGCTTTTCCTTTAGTTAGAGCCTTGCTGAGCCTCAATGATCTCTCACCGGGATCCCGTCAAACAGAAGTGGTAATCATGTCTCGTAATGCTGCTGAAACCAGTCTGCGTATTTTTAATTCTATCGATCATTACGATCTGGATATTACCCGTGCCGCTTTGACTGGAGGAGCAGCTCTAGCCCCCTATTTGCAGGCATTTCGTGTGGATTTGTTTCTATCTCTTTATGAAGATGATGTGCAGGCGGCCATTGATGCTGGGGTAGCCAGTGCGCTGGTGTACGAGAAACCAAGCGATCCAATAGAAACTGAGATCCAACAAATTCGTATTGCTTTTGATGGAGATGCGGTGTTGTTTTCAGATGAGTCGGAGCGTATCTACCAAGACCAGGGCTTAGAAGCCTTCGTGGCCCATGAAAAAGAGAATGCGCGTCAACCGCTGCCGGAAGGGCCGTTTGCCAAGTTACTCCGAGCTATTTCCAGCCTGCAAAGCCAAGGTCGCAGTCAGGGATCCCCGATTCGTACGGCTCTGGTGACAGCCCGCAGCAGTCCTGCCCATGAACGGGTGATCCGTACCCTACGGGAATGGGGTGTCCGCCTGGATGAAACCTTTTTCTTGGGAGGAATGCCTAAAGGAGAGGTACTAAAAGCCTTTCGCCCACATATCTACTTTGATGATCAGACGGTTCATTGTGATCATGCCGCCCAATTTGTACCGACGGGTCGAGTTCCCTATCTCACTCGTTCGACCATGACTCATGAATAGGATCCCTGAGGACGTCTAGGCAAGCTGAAAAGGTTCGAACCAGGGAAAATGCAAATGACCAACTGTGATCCAGTCGATCACAATATGCATGGCGATAATACTGAGCAAATCTCGATAACGCCAGTATAACCACATCCAAAAAAAAGACATCAAAGGCAAAATAGCCACCATCGGCAAAAAAGGTTGATGTTCGGGTAGTACGGGAAACCAAAAGAAGGGATGAATCAAACCAGAATAAAGGACATAACTCAGGTATCCGGTCAAAAACTCCCCCAAGGGGCGCTCTGAAAACCATTGCTTGCCTAAATAACACCCCAACAGAAACCAAAGCACAAACATCAACTGCTCCAGCACGCCATTCAGCACCGAAAAAATGGCCAAATCCGGGATCCGATAGGGGCCTGCTAGGGTTTTGACTGTAAACAGGACATAAATTGCTGCTGTAGCCAAAGTTGCCCCCCACCCTAAGCTCAAAGCAAGCGGGTAACCCTGTGGGGATGAACCTGAGTCTGGACTGAGTAAGCTGAGCACAAAGGGTCGATTGGCCCACAGCAACACCGCCGCCATCCCACAAAAGGCCCAGTAGATCCACAGGGGAAGTTCAATGGCCATGTTCAAAAGTCCTCCGATGCTTTTGCCGATGGGATCCCAATCCGCCACTGACATCATGCCTTGTTTTGCTGGGTGAGATTAGGCCAGGTACCCCTCGGTCAGCAACAATGACACCATCAGCCCCCATTCCACACTGGCCGTCACCAGGGATCCCAGCCGCCCTTTGGGCAAGCCATGCGCAAAAAAAATGGCCAGGGATCCCACCCCTAACCAGGGCCATTGGTTGTGCCACCACAGCAACAGCCCAATTCCCAGTAACCAAGTGGTGATTAAAATCGCCGGTAGCGGTGATAGGCGTTGTGCGCTATATCGCCAGGTGCCTCCTTCTTCCACCAAGGCCAAATCCAGCCCCTGCCAATGGGAACGGATCCCAAAGGCAATCAACACCGTTGTCAAGATCCAAGCTCCGACCTCCAAACCCGAAAATGCCCCCCAACTGAAGCCTGAACGTTGCACTTCCCCAATGCCCGCCACCACCAACAAGGGCAGCAACAGATGATGGGATAAAAACCTGCCCCAGTTCAAACCCTTGCGCCACAGTTCACAGCAAATCCAGCGCCCCAAAGCAATGACACAGTTGTCGTAGACCATGCCGCCGATCACCAGCAATAGCAGCAGCAAACTGAGGTGAGGGGATCCCTGCCCTACCATCCCAACTCCCCATCCCCACAATCCCAGGCTGGCCAAGGCCAAAGTGAGATAGCCGTAGAGCACCATGGTTCTTCCTCCGAAGCATTGAAATTACTATCTAGTGAATTTACGGAGGTCAGATTTAGTCTTTAAGTGATTTGAATCACAATCTAGAGGGAGTGCGGATCCCGCAGACGAATCTGCAAATGCACCCCATTCTTAGGCACCATGGAAATGAACAGACCAAATTTGCCCAGCTCCACTTCCGGCGTAAAGCCTGGGGCTAAGCGGAACTCGAACCGATGCAGCAGCAAGGCCAATACCGAGATCATCTGGGTCATCGCCAAAGCTTCTCCCAAGCAGCGTCGCGGCCCATCCCCAAAAGCCAGTGGCCAGTGGATCCCTGTAGGGGTTTTGCCGGAGTGAACCAAGCGGCTAAACGGACACCGGGATCCTGAGCTAGAACGCACCGGCTCTTTTGGGGTTGAATCGGTCGAGTGGGTGGAATAGCCTGCATACCGTTCTGGGCAAAACGACTGCGGATCGGCCCCAAAAAACTCTGGATCCTGGTGTAGGGGCATGAGGGCAATGCCGATCACCTGTTGCTCCGGGATCCCCCAGCCTTCCAACTGATCGGAACCGACACTCACCCGTTGGATCCCGGTCATGGGGGGATATAACCGCAACGACTCCTGCACAACCGACTCCAAATAGGGCAATTCCTGCAATCGCTCGGCTGACAAAGGAGCGGTTCCCAGACACCGATCCACCTCCGCCTGCACCCGCGCCATGACTTCAGGATGTTGCGCCAACAGAGCCAGGGTTAAGGCCAAACAGGTAGCCGCCGACTCGTGACCATTGAGGATGATTGCCAGCAGGTTATCCCGGACTTCTGAATCGCTCAGGGGGGGAAGGGCCTCATCCACCGACTCAGTGGCCTGTAACAACAAATCCAGCAGAGGTGTGGGAGATGCTGGAGCAGTCTGAGCAGTCGGTTGGGATCTGTGGGCCTGAATCAACCCGTACAAGAACTCGTCAATCCCAGCAAAAGCCTGGGCCAACTCCCGATTAGCTGCCAAGGGCAAATGTTGCCACCAAGAGGCAAATTGATACTGGGGCTGGGTGCTGCACTGGATGACTAGGCGAACATTGTCCAGGAAGGCTTGGGGGTTTCCCTCTTGCACCCCCAACCCTTGCCCCACCGCTACGGTGCTGATCATTTCCAGGCATAGGGTCATCAAATCCGGGTAAGCATCCCTTTCCAGAACCGCCACGGATCCCTTAGGTTCTCTGGTAAGTTCCGTTTCCCAGGTTTGCATCAGGGTATCCACCGGAGCGATCATAGCTGCAAAGAAAACCGGGATCCGCTGCGGAGACAAAGCCGTCTGCGTCAAAACTCGGTAGCGCCGCCAAGTTTCCCCATGGCTGGTGAGCACACTGGAGCCAAACAGCCGCCGCAACAGAGCATTGGGAGGATATTTTTGATAATTGCTCGCCCGAGATTGCAAGATATGATGGGCCATAGTGTAGCTAGCAACCGAGATCTGCTGCTTCCACAACCAGAAAATTTGTACGATCTTGCCGAAACTCTCGTGAAAACTGAGATAGCCCGACAGCCGATTGGCTGAGCCATAAACCTCTGTCAGATTGCCCACCAAAAAGTGGGGATCCCGTCCAGGTAACGGCTGGCCATTGGAATGTTGTACCTGAGTCTGTAGGCGGCGAATGCGGCCAAAATACCACAGCCGCAGCAGCCCCCAACTGGAGAGCAGACCCACACCCAAAAGGGATCCACTCCAAGAGAGAATCTCAAGGTTACTCATGACTGAATCCTAGGCAGGTTAGTTTACAGAGATTTAAGCTAATGAAGCTGCTTTGTTATCTGAAAAATCGAATTGGGATCCCGAATTGAGGGTGAAACTATTCGGGATTCAATCCTGATAAGTACTTTGAGGGTTTAGTGAGCCACACCTCGATAGAAAACCGGAACACCAGAAGTGATCTGAGCAGGCGCAGACTTGACTTCAAAGACAATGCCACGAAATTGTCCTTTATAGGTAGAGCGGCGGTTACTGGACTGAGTGTAGTGGTAGGTATTGCCCAAAAACAATGCGGTCATGGTAATCTCCTGGAGGGTGAGTGAATGGCACCAAGTCCTTGAGAAATTCAAAATCTTCGGAAGGCTTTCCTAGATATGCTTTTCTGTGAACCTGATATTCTGATCAAACCAATGCTGCCTGAACTGAAGATGAGGCTTTTCTTAGATTGGGGCTAAATCTCCCTGAGACGAAACTCATCTAGTGAGACGATTGGAATCCCAAAATTCCTAGCCTGCTTTTTTCTGGTTCAGTCCTTGAAAGCATCTAAAATTCTGTATCCGAATTGATTACGTAAGCACTCCCCTTTTGGTTTTGAAAATGATGGAGTTTACAGAGGAACCCCCCCTGATGCCCGCAGACTTGTCCACCTCGCTCAAAACCTGGCAGCAGCGCATCCGACAGGAACTCTGGCAACAGGTCATCCCCTTTTGGCTCAATTACTCCCTCGACAGGCAGTGCGGTGGCTACTTCAATTGCCTGGATCGCAATGGCCAACGCTATGACGACAAAAAATACGTCTGGCTGCAGGGGCGGCAGGTGTGGATGTTGGCTCGCCTTTGCCGAATGTACCCCGAGCACCCTGAGCGGCAGCGATGGCTGGAAGCCGTTCCGTTGGGTCTGCATTTTTTGCGTCGGTTTGCCTATCGCCCTCAAGACCAGCGGGTGTATTTTTGCTTGAGTCGAGAGGGACAGCCAGTTTATCTGCAGCGCAAAATCTTCTCTGAGTGCTTTTATGTGATGGCGTTGGCGGAGTGTGCTCGTCTGTTCGCGGATCCCACCCTGATGCTGGAAGCTGAACAGGTGTTTGCCGCCATCTGGAGTTGGGTGGGCCAGAGTCAGGCCGATTGGGTACAGGATCCGACCCCGCTTGGCCGAACCCGTTGGCCGGGATCCCCTGAGGTGAGTGAGTTGGCAGTTCCGATGATCCTGCTCAATGTGATGGGGGAATTGGCGGGATCCTACCCAGAGCAGGAACAGTGGTGTTTGGCCCGCATCCGACTACACCATCGCCCGGAGCTGAACCTGGTCTTGGAAACGGTGGCTGTGGATGGAACTCTATTGAATACTCCGGAAGGGCGGCTACTGAATCCAGGTCATGCCATTGAAGCAGGCTGGTTTTTGCTGGAGTATGGGGAGCAGACAGGGGATCCCGAGGGATCCCTGCAAACGATGGCCCTAGAAATGATTGCTGGGTCGTTGGCTGTGGGCTGGGATGCAGAATATGGGGGACTGTTTTATTTTCTGGATCGGCAGGGTTATTCTCCAGTGCAACTGGAATGGAGTCTGAAGCTGTGGTGGCCCCATTGTGAGGCGATGGTAGCAACTCTGGCAGCCTATGGGATAACGGGATCCCTGGAGTGGTGGCAGCGCTTTGAGCAGGTAGCAAATTACACTTTTGCTCACTTTCCGGATCCCGAGTATGGAGAGTGGTTTGGCTACCTAGATCGGCAAGGGCGGGTTTCCCAACGGTTCAAGGGTGGCCCCTACAAGGGGTGCTTCCATGTTCCGCGTGCCCTGATGTGGACGGATCAATGGCTCAGTCGTGCCTTAGCTTTACGGGGAGTGAACCCTCAAAACAAGCGGCGATAAGCTTCTGGAAACACTCGCCCAATCAATGTCGGCTGTTCATAAACCCGTTTCAGAGTGTTCAAGTCACGGTTGGTGATGCCGGGCACTCGTAAAACCCGCCGATTGCCTGTGGCCGCCGCATGGTGACCGCCATACATTAGATCCCGCACATTTGGGCTATGCCCCCACAAGCCCAACCCGTGCCCAATTTCATGTCGGGCTACTGCTGTTACTTCCGACAACCCCTGTCCTTCCCCAATGATGATGCGTACCCGCTGTTGCAAAGAGCCATCCGAGGCAAAGAAAAACTCCGGACGGGCCGCCCCCGCCACTCCACCCCCAAGGGGAGGGACACGGTAAATGCTCAGCCCGTAAAAAGCATCTTCTTCCTTGACCACCACCTTCATCGGGATGTAAGCCGACCAATCCTTCACCGCCTGCTCGACAAAGGTTTTCCACTGGGGGTGATCCGCTTGGATATAAACCGGAATCGGGTAGATTGCCCACTGCACATAAGCCCCACCCGGCAAGCGCAGGTCGATCTCCTCCAGATAATCTCCAGCAGATCGATCGTAGGTATAGCGCGCCAATCCAGGGGGCAACTGCAGGCGAACCGGTTCTGGCAGTGCCTGAGTTTGGGCTTGTGCCTGCAGCGCTTCTACCGCAAACAGGTGAGGAACCCAAGGATGCAGGGATCCCCAACCTGCCACAGCCAGGATCAGGGCCATGGCCCAGCCCATGACCGAAAGCCGTACAGTGCGTCGCTGAAAAGGAGACATGAGACTGTGAGGAAAGCGTAGAATTTAATACATATTCAGAGGTATTGCTTTGTCAAGGCAAACTTGGGCGGATCTGGCCAAAACCTGATGGGCCAAGCGATCTAGATCACCGCTTGGGGACTGTGAGCCTGCCACTATCAAGCTAATGGCTTGGAGGGCAAACGTCGATGATGATACAAACAAGACATCCCCGACCCGCGTGGGATCCGATGCTTTTGCCAGGAGTGATTGTGGTGCCGCTCGACAAAGACAGCGATACACAGGGCCAACGCCGACAGGTTCGTCATGTCTTGGTTGTAGAAGATAGCAAGGGGCGGCGCACCATCTCCCTAGAGGCCGCTACTTATTCGATTGGGCGGGATCCGGCCAGTGCCATCATGCTCAATTCCAACTTTGCCTCCCGCCAACATGCCATTTTGCTGCGTATGCCAGGGCCACAGGGGAAGGGCTACCGGTTTCGCATTATCGACGGCAACCTGCAGGGCAAGCCCAGCACCAACGGCATCACCGTCAACGGCCACCGGCGCCAGAGCCACGATTTGGTTCACGGGGACATCATCATCTTCAGCAGCGATGTAACAGCCGGCTACTATGCCAGCGCCAATCTGACGGATGAAGAATTTGCCCGCTACACCGAACGGGTGGATTTTCGCAGTGTTAAAGCGGAGATTTCAGATCCCCACCAAACCCGGCTGGAGCGCCCCTCCAAGGAGTGAGTGTTCGGTTTAACAGATCCTTCTACAAACGAATCAAGCCATAGGTTAGGGCGTAGCGAACCAGCTCAGTGCGGCTGCTAGTGCCGGTTTTGTTCAACAACCGGGTGACGTATTTCTCGACATTGCGCACACTAGTTTGCAGTTGTTTGGCGATCTCTTTGTTCATCAGTCCTTCTGCCACCTTCTCCAACACCTGCTGTTCTCGCGGCGTAAACTCCACCTTGATCGGCGGGGGCAAGGGAGTCGAGGCCGGGGAATGAGGGGGGCTCTCCAAAGTGGAAGCTCGTTCCGATAGCAAAGCGCGAATCGAGGCCAGCTCTCGTGCTACCACCTCCGAAGGATTGGCCAAGCGGGAGCGTTGCAGTAAATTGGTTACAATTGCAACCAGCTCCTCCGGGTCAAAGGGCTTGGGCAAATAGGCATCCACCCCGGCCCGATACCCCTGAATGCGATCGGCGGTCATCCCCTTGGCGGTCAGAAACACCACAGGCAGATGGCTATAGGGCTCCAGCTGCCGCAATTGTGCCAAAAACTGATAGCCGTCAATACCCGGCATCATGATATCGGAGATGATCAGTTGTGGCTGGGTGGTGCTGAGCAGTTGTAGAGCCTGTTGGGGGTGAGCGGCTGGGATCACCTCAAACCCACTGTCTTCTAGGTAAGCCTGCACCGCATCCCGTAAACCCGGTTCATCATCCACCAACATCACACGCGCAGGTGCTTCGGCAGCCGCCATAGGCGAATGGGGCAGGGGAATGGAGTCTTTGGGCATCACACAGCTCCTCAATCAAGGTACAGATCTGACCCCTAGGCCAAAGGTAAGCTCAAGCAGAAACAGGATCCCTGTTGGCCAAGCTTTCGGTAACCTGCGCTATCCACCTGCAGTTGCCCCCCCATTTGAGTGGCGAGGTCACGGCTGATGGCCAACCCCAACCCCTGTCCTGGCTTGGAAGGATCCGCCCGAAAAAAGGGATCAAAAATGCGCTCCAGATTCTCCGGGTGAATGCCGGGGCCACTGTCGCAAATGGAGATTTCCACCATCTTTGCAGGGCTGTCCGGTTGCAGCTTAACCCGCAACTCAATTTGGCCAGGGCTGGGGGTGTACTTGCAGGCATTGTCGATCAGATTGTCCAGAATCTGCCGCAGCGACCGCGGATCCGCTTGGATCGAAGGCAGGTGGGAGGGTATCTCCGCTTGAAAGTGGTGTCCATGGGTTTCCGCTACAGCTTGATAGACCGGGATCCACTCCCGCAGCAAATCGGCTAAAGAGAGAGGCTGTATCTGCACGGTGGCGGGGATCCCATCCGAGCGCTCAAATTCCAGCAGCAAATCCTGTAAATGCTTGCACTCCTGTTCGATGCTGAGGCCAATCCAGTGGTTGCGATCCTCTGGGGGCAGGCGTTTTTGCAACAACTTGGCCAGGGTATTCAGGGCAGTCAAGGGATTGCGTACCTCGTGTAACAACGTGGAGAGATGCCGCGAAGAGAGAGTCATGGCTGCTGGTATTGTCGAGGGATCCCCTCCCTCCGCAGCCCCCCACTCTGGCTCTCGTTCCTGTTCAACACCTTTCCTGACGCTTGGCATGGACAACCATCTCTCGATTACCTAGCCCCTCAGCTAGCAGATCGATCCTAGCCCCATCTCCCCTCTGATCCGCCACTTTTGCTCGATACGATGTTCAGAACCCGGCCTAGGGGTTTAGAGCTGGCGGGGCAAGTAGATGTTGAGGATCTCTCCCTGGTGGGCGCGATGGCGCACGGTCAAATAGCCCCCCAAGGCCCGAAACAGGGTCTGGGTGACAGGAATGCTGAGGCTGACTGCGCCTGTATCCGGCTGCAAAACCAATAACTGACCAATGGCCTGTGGGGATTTGACTTCTGTGGGAGCAGTGGGGATCCCGCCCTCTGGGGTATCCACTTGAAATTGAAGTTTGACCAAATCCCCAGCGCTGACCAACTGAGCCCGAATCTGGCTGCCAGCTGGTGTACTGCGGGCAATGCGGTCGATCATGCCAAACAGCACCGCTTCCAACGCCTTGGGATCACTGACCACATCCGGCAACTCATCCGGAATCTCCAAATCAAACTGGGATCCCCGTCGTTCCACCTGTTCCTGCCAGCGGGGTAGGTTTTGTCGCACCAAATCCACCAGAGCAATCGGCTCTAGCTGTAAGCGGCGCCCCTCCCGTGCCTCAGTGGCAGGCATCACCGTTTCGGTTGCTTGGAAGAACAGGCCAAAGCGGTTAATTTGCTCCGTGCACTCGCGGTCGATCTTCTCAGCGTAGTCCCGCACACGGGGTGGTAGATCGGTGCGTTTCAAAATCAAGCTGGCCAGGGTGCGAATCGTGCTCAGGGGGGTTTGCACCTCATGGATCAAAGCCCGCAACAATTCTGCTTCAGAAAGACCATTGTCGGGGTGGGGAGGTGGTTCGGCTTGTGCGGGAGCTTTTGACGATGCAGCCGCGCGACTGACGGAGTTCTTGTGTACGGCTGACACTGGTTCCGAGGGGGAGCCAGCCTCTGGCTCACAGAATTCCGAATCTGGGGAAGCCACCACTTCGGTGGTTGTGTCGGTTGTCGTGGAGGTGGCCGGGGGCAAGCGAGCGGGCTGGGATCCGGACTCTGCCAAGTTCCCCAAGAGCAATAGACTGCTAAACCGTGCCAAAACCCGCACATGGGGATCCATCAGCGGATAGTGCTTGGCCAAGCTTTGCCACAATGGCAATCGATCCGGTCGGCCCTGCTGAACCCGCTGCTCCAAGCTCTGCCAGGCCCGATGTACCACTTCCGGCTCAAAGGACACCATCATGCCTGCTTGCCGCGTGTGGGGGTGATGCCCTTGGGCGGCCACTGCTGAAAAAACAGGAGTAAGCACCAGCAAAAAGGGCTCCTGTACCAAGGGATCCCGAGGCAATAGGGGGATCACCGTCTGGCCAGGAGTCAAGATCGACTCAGGCGACAGATCAGGAGTAAACAGCCAGGGGGCTTCTCGAGCCGGATCCCGTAGTTTCAGAGCTGTTTCTAATGTGTCGATGCGCACCGGGAGTTGGGGCAGGGGATCCCGTACCACCCAAGGGGGTAACCAAGAGACTGGCCCACTGAGAACCACCCCGAACTGGCCTACCTCCTGCCAAAGCTGAATGAGGGCGGCTACTGTTGGCTGCCAAGAGCGCTCCCCCGCAGCAGGCAACCACTCCGGCAACGGTAAATCAGCCCACAGCGACTGCAACAAAGACGGAAAGCGATAGCTGTTCACGGATCCCTCTAGCCCTGCCCTCAGGGTAGCGGGTTCAGCCACGGCATAGCAGGGGAAAACCTCACCCTATTCAGGGTGGATCCCCGCCTCGGGGCAAACCCCCAAACTCAATGACAGACGTATGATCGAAGAGAAGCAATACCCAAATTCACGTTCCACAGCCATGCTCGATTGGTCCTCCTGCCCCGAAGTCGAACGGGATCCATCCCGAGTCAGTGGTAGCTGGGTTTTTCGTGGTACCCGTGTCCCCCTAGCTGCACTCTTCCAAAACTTAGGTGACGGAGCCAGTTTGTCTGATTTTCTCGAATGGTTCCCTGGAGTCACGGCTCATCAAGCACAGGTCGTTTTAGACCACATTAGTCACAGTTTGGAATCTGCTTGAGTGCGTATTTTGTTCGACCAAGGCACACCTGTCCCGCTCCGCCGATTTCTCGGAGAGCATCAAATTCGGACAGCCTTTGAGTTGGATTGGGGGCATCTATCTAACGGCCAACTCTTGGATCAGGCTGAGGCTGAGGGGTTCGAGGTTTTGATTACAACCGATCAAAATCTCAAGTACCAGCAGAATCTTGGCAATCGGCAAATCAGCATCCTCGTTCTATCCACCACCAGCTGGCCTCGGATTCAAAAGGTCACGGCAGATATCTTGGCTGGGATCAATTCCCTCAAGCCTGGAGACTACCTTGAAATTCAGATCCCTTAGATCTCAATTCACACGTCCATCTGGCATGGTTGCCCCTTGCAGGTTAGCCCCAATCAAGTTGGCCGTGCTCAAGTCGGCGCGGGTTAGCATGGCATGACTCAGGTCGGCATTTTCTAAATGGGTACGACCCAGATAGGCGTCCACCAGACTGGCATATCTCAAATCTGCACCCGCCAGGTTAGCTCGGCTCAGATCCGCCCGTGCCAACTTAGCCGAGTACAGGCAACTGGCGGAAAGATCAGCCCCACCCAAATCCGCTTCACTCAGATTGGCTTCAGTGAGGTTGACTTGGCTCAGCATCCCCTCTTTAAGGTTCACCCGTGCCATCTGCACCCCCTGCATATCTGCCCCCAAAAAGGACACTCCGCTCAGGTCGGTCTCGCTGAGGATTGCCCCGCGCAAACAGGCTCGCTGCAAATTAGCCCCACTCAGATTGGCCCCCAGCAAACTGGCCTCCCGCAGATTGGCTCCACTTAAGTCAGCCCGGGTTAAATCTGCCCCCGACAAATTGGCCCCACTCAGGTCAGCGCGGCTGAGATTAGCACTGCGCAACACGGCGTTACGCCGGCTATCCAGACGAAAATTGGCCCCGCGCAAACAAGCGCCCAAGAGATTGGCACTGGTAAGATTCACCCAGCGCAGATCCGCATCCAGGAGGTTGGCATCGTTCAACATGGCCAGCGTCAGGTTGGCTCCATGCAAATCCGCTCCCTGTAGGGTGGTGCCGTGCAGTTGGGCATCGCTGAGATCCGCATCGCTCAAATCCGCTTGGCTGAGGTTGGCCCCGCTCAGCTTGGCCCCCACCAAATTGGCCTTTTGCAGCTTGACCCGCCCCAGATAAGCAAAGATTAGATTGGCATTGTGCAGATCAGCACCGGAGAGATCGACCCCGATCAGATCGACTCGACTCAGGTCAAGAGCGGCAAAGTTTTCACCTGAAAAGTTGGTACGCCCTGACCGGTACAACCGGAGCAGATCTTTGGCATCCATAAGGTCTACCTAGCTTGCTCCCTTAGGTTACCGCCGCCCTGGCCTGTGGATATCATCCATTTTATCCGAGACCGAAAAAATACTGATTTTGCTGGTTACCCTTTATCCCCCAAACCTAGGCAGAAAGCCCTCAAGTGAGTCCAAACAGACGACGCTCCGCCTCTTCCATGCGATCTAGCAGAGTGGCAAACTTAGAGGATATCTCCTCGATCTCATGCAAAAAGGTACGCAAAGCCTGGTATTTCAAAAATAGGGCTTCTTCGAGGTTATGGGTTTGGAACTGCTCATCTAAAGCATTGCCCAACTCGCTCAGGGCATTTTCAATGCCGATTTTGATCGAGCTAATGTTGCGGCGTACCAGGCGCATCACCTCTTGTTCCAACTGCGGCTTTTGCTGGGTCAGTTCACTGGTGGCTAACACCTGCCGCAACGCGGAATAGGGATCCTCGAAATCGCTCGGCACCTCCGTCACCACCTCCGGCAGATCCGGTTGTACCAGGCGACGTTCCGATTGTTCCAGCTTTTTTAAAATGGCCATAAACGTAACGGCGGATCCCTCCACATCCCTGAGGAGGCCGCGCAGCACCTGGTGTTTCAGGGTGAGATATTGCGCCGGATCTTCATCTTGAAGCCGTTCATCGAGGGCATTGCCCAATTCACTGAGGGTGTTTTCAATGGTGGCCATGAGGGAACTGGCACTGCGATCCAATAACTGCCGTGAGCGCTCCGGTAGCTGGTGCAGGTGGATGGGTGGGGGCGTGACAAAGCGGGAGCGGCTGGCAGAAGACGGTGGGGGGGTGAGGGTAACGGGGTCAGCAGGGGGTGGAGCAAAAGACACTTCTGGCCAGGCATCTGCGCTGAGATAGGGATGATTCGGGTCGAGCGGCTCGCCTCCATCCAGGTAGTCTGAAGCCCAGGGCTCAGCCAAGGTGATCCGACTGGTACCAGCGGTCTCTCCATTCAGCCAATCCAGATCTCCAGATGCGGTTTCAGATGCCAATCCGCCACTATCAGAGGGCTCGAGGGACAAGTAAACGTAGAGGGGTTTCATCATTTGCAGCAAGGCATTGGCCGCTTGGCTATCCTGTTCGGGCTCCTCCAACTGCTGCACTGCCTGTTTCAGTCGCGTTTCCAGTTCTTCAGGGGAGTTGCAGGCATCGTAAAGCTCCTTGAGCAGGTCGTCGAAGTTATAGCGTCGCAAAGCTGCCAACCCCTGCAGGCTGGGTTCTAACTTGTGATGTAGAGCCGTAAAGGCCACCAACTTGGCCCGCAGAGGACTGGTTTGCCGCATCACCCCTGCCCTCAGCTCGAAGGGATCGTAGTCTTGCTTCTGCAGTTGCATCCCTCCATAACCCAGCGGCAGAGCCGGTTGGGGTGCAACCCAAATGGGGGGATCCACAGCGGCTGGGGCAGGAGTACCAGAATCGTGAGGAGACTGTTCCTGGTAAAAGGGTTGCAGCTTGCTCAGCAGCATCTTGGCGATGCGGGCATATTCTGCTTTTTTGTTGATGTGGCTAATCGCTTCTCGAAAGCGCTGCCCCAAGGACTCTAGAGTGGTGTGCTCGCGGCAAAGTTGCTCTAGCAGACTTTTTAAGTCCACCTGATTCAACTTATTGACATCACTTTCCCAAGTGCTGGTACAGGTGAAATAAACGAGCTTTTTGACTCGGTCTGCATGCCCGCCCTGCTGCATTTCCTGCACGGCAAAGCTAAAGGGATCCGAGACTACCATAGTAAAGAGGGCTGCCAGGCAGGAGTAGATGTATCCAATATTACGCTAATTCTTCGGAGAACACAGGTCACTTTGCCCGGCAGGATAACATATTTCTCTGCAAACCGACCCTATTTACAGTCTTCCCAGGGATCCCTTCCGTATTCAACTGTGTTGGGAGCTGATATTCTGTAGAACCGCTAGTTGAACCCACATATCGCGGAATATCAAGGACGAACTCCCTTCACCGGCATACCTTCTGCAACACCGTTTCCACCTGGACTACATGGCGATTGAGGCCGAGTTTTTCTGCCGGGATCCCTAGGGCTAAGCCCACCAACTGCGGCAGGTGCAGGATCGGGATCCCCAGCTTGCGCCCGATCACTGCTTCCACCTCCGGTTGGCGAGAATCCAAATTGAGGTGGCACAAAGGACAGGGGGTAACCAAGCAATCGGCTCCTGCTTCTAGTGCCTCCAGCAAATGGCGGCCAGCCATTGTAAAAGACTGCTCTGGGGCATAGCTGGAGATCGGCCAACCACAACATTGCGTCCGCCCCCGATACCAAACGGGGGTTGCCCCCAAACACTCAAACAGGTTTTCCATGGAACGGGGATCCTGCGCCAAATCAAAGCGAGCAATATCGTGGGTACGCAGCAGATAACACCCGTAGAAAGCTGCACAGCGCAGCCCTTTTAGGGAGCGTTTTGCCTGCTGTTGCAGCCGTTCCAGACCGTAATCAGAGATCAACATCCACAGCAGGTGTCGCACATCACCGCTGCC
>JAUQVI010000038.1:0-17597 GCA_039794885.1 Thermostichus sp. DG02_5_bins_236 | reverse complement strand
ATAAAGGCTTATCTGTCAGGATTCCTAGATAGTTTGTTCCTTCGCTTCGCTCAGTCACGCGGCTCTCATCCCGACGCTGACCGTTCCGGTACAGCGCGGGGCTTCCCGCCTAATAGCTAAAGAAAACTCCTGCAAAAGCTGCTCACCACCTGCCTCGCCCTCCTCGTAGATCCAACGGACGCGCACATCGGCCCCACCAGAGGCTGACAAGGGCATCAACGCCCACATACCAGTGTCGGTGCTCTTAAACTCACTTGTCGGTGGGCCTACGGAGCCATCTCCCTGAATTTCATGTAGGCTGACCGGGGTTAAATCACTCCTAAGTGGCGGATTAGATGCAGGCGCATATTCTCTTGCGCTCTAGCCAGCTAATCTAGCTCTGCCAGCAAGGCAGACTGCTGTTCAAGTAAGCTGCGCATCTTCTCTGCGGCAGGAGATGGATCTGGCGCAGCTGCCACCCTCCCCGAGGTTGCCCCATTCGATCCGGTCAAGGCTTTGATCTTAGTCGGGTCAAGGGTTTCTAGGTCACCCTCGAGTAATGTCCTGACACATGGGCTTATAAGCAAGCTGAGGCTATTCCGTCAGAATGCCTGCTTCTACCAAGAAGGCTCTGGCCACATCCGCCGGTTCCTTTTGGTTGCCGCTCACCTCGTAGTTCAATTCCTGCATCACTGCATCCGTTAGGAGAGGAGAAAGGGCATTCAAGGCATCGGCAATGCCAGGGTTAGCCTCTAGGGTATCTTGTCGCACCACCGGCGCCACTTGGTAGGGGGGGAAGAGTTGTTTGTCATCTTTTAAAAGCACCAGATCAAAAGCGGCAATTTCCCCATCGGTGCCAAAGGCTACTGCCACATCCGCTTCTCCATTCACCAAGCCCCGGTAGCGCAGGCCCGGATCTACGGCTTTGTACTCCTTGAGACGGAAATTGCCGTAGGCGGCTTGGATCCCAGGCAGACCATCTTCACGGGCTTGAAACTCCGGTGGCCCAATCATCACCAACTCGCTGGCTTTGGCAGCCATATCGGAAAGAGTGGCAATGCCCAACTCCGCTGCTCGAGCTTGGGTCATGGCCAGAGCTTGGGTATTGTTCATGGGGGCGGGATCCAACCAAATCAGTTGGAACTGTGCTTCGTACTCACGGGCTACCGTTTCGTACACTTCCGCCGGATCGCCGCTGGTGGGCAACTTCAACACTGTCAACAATCCAGTACCGGTGTACTCCGGGTAAAGGTCAATCTCACCGCTCAGTAGGCCTGCCTGTGCAACAGGAGTACCTCCTAGGTTGAGCTTGCGTTCGACGCTGAAGTCAGCTGCCTCCAAAGCTAGGGCATACATTTCCCCCAGAATAAATTGTTCGGTGAAGTCTTTGGAGCCAACGGTGATAGTCTCGGCACGGCTGACTTGCGGAGCTAGGGTGAGGGCTGCCAACCCCGATAGAGCCAGCAGAGCAAGACGACGAGTGGTTTTTAGCATAAGCACAGGGTGAGAAGGGATCCCAGTCTAAAACAATATGCAGGCTTGGCAGGAATAGATCTGGCTGCAGGCCAGGCAAGTTTTGACCATTAAACCATTATTATCCCCAGGCTGATACTACAAAATGGGCAGGGATCCCTGGTTCCCCGTTCTAGGGTCACCCTTCACTAGTAGCTGCCGGGAAAGATCCCGTTGTGGCCCGAATGCGTTGACGGCGTCCGCCCCGCTCGATTTCCAATTCCAGGGTAGTGCCGACGTTTGTGCGCTCCACCTCCTGTTGCACCTGATCAGCAGTGGTGACGTTGCGACCATTCACCGACAAAATCACATCTCCAGAACGCAACCCTGACCGTTCAGCTGGGGATCCCTGCACCACCTCTCCAATTAGCACCCCCTGATCCACCGTTACCAAAATACGGCTGTTGGGATCCTGATTGAGGCGTTCCTTCAGCTCTGGAGTTAGGGTCACCATGCGGATGCCCAAATAGGGATGATCCACCTTGCCGCGGGTGATCAGTTGGTTGGCCACCCGTTGTGCGGTTTCAATCGGAATGGCAAAGCCCAATCCCTGCGCCCCCTGGATGATGGCGGTATTGACCCCAATCACTTCCCCTTGAGCATTAAGTAATGGCCCACCGGAATTGCCGGGGTTGATGGCAGCGTCGGTTTGAATAAAGGACACTCGCTTGTCAGGTACGCGAATCTCACCACTGGAACGTCCCAAAGCGCTGATGATCCCGGCGGTAACCGTGTTATCCAAGCCCAAGGGATTGCCAATTGCAATAGCCCACTGCCCCGGTTCTAGAGTTTCGGAACGGCCCAACTGCACGGTCGGCAGGTTTTCGGCCTTGATCTTCACCACTGCTACATCGGTGACTGGATCGGAGCCGAGCACTTCTCCATCAAAACTGCGGGTGTCCTTCAAAATGACCGTTACCTTGTCAGAGCCATCCACCACATGGGCATTGGTGATGATCTGCCCATCGGCACTGATGATGAAGCCGGAGCCGGTCCCCTGTTGCCGCCGTTGTCGGGGCATAGAAGGCATATTTTGGCCAAAGAAATCCCGAAAAAAGGGATCGCTGAAAAACTCGTCGGGAAAAGCTCCCCGGGTGCGCACTGTGCGTTCGGAATCGATACGGACGACGGCTGGCCCCACCTTTTGTGCCACTTCGGCGATGAAGTTCATATTCAGCTGCGGCACCGCTGTCGTTTGGGCAGATACCCCTTTACCTCCCATCAACCCGGCCCCGAGCACCATCCCCACTAGCAGAAGCAAAAGCGGAGAAAGGAAAGGGCGCAAAGTAAGTGGGGCGAAAAGACGACTCAGAAAAGATTGCACCCTTTGGGGAGGAGCCTGGGATTCTAGAGATGGCTGGTTAGGCGATGAGTTGGAGGTTAACTTGCTGCGCTTCATACCACACGAGAAGGACGAAAGGGTTTGGAATTGCTAGGCTAAAAAGCTTTTGCCCCGCTCGAAGGGGGTCTCATCTGAAGCTCAATCTAGCATGCCAAAAGGGATCCCGTTGTGGGTAGGGATGGCGCTTCTCCGTATCCCCATCTGAGCCAGAGAGCAGGAGAATATGCTCACTTGAGGTAGCCTATTTCACAAGGGTTTGGGTTTGATCAAGATAAGGGATCTGAGTTTTGCCCGATGTTGCTCTATGACTGCTTCGGAGCTCAGCTTTTGGCCTGTTAGAGGCTACCTTAGATGTGTAATTTGATGTGTGATCTGGGGGTGAAACCATGACCAAACCAGCTCGTCGAATTTTGGCTTCTTTGCTGGGGGGAGTGCTCTCGGTGCAAGTGGCCGGATCTGCGTTAGCCCAGATGAGCAACTCGACGTTGCCTCCCCCCCCAGCAGGAGAGGGATGGCGCCCTGTCAATCCTCGCCCCCTCACACCCAGTGAAAGTGGCAGTGGCTTTGGCCAACCGCAACCTGTGCAGCCTAGCCAACAGTTTCAGTTGCAAACGGCTCTGCTGTTGCGTTCTGGGGATTTAATCCAAGCGGTGCATCGGACGGGTGAAACCCTGTTGATTGCTCCAGGGGAAACTCGCGCCGTTAGCCTCAGTCTGGATACCCCGCTGCGGGATGTTTATGGAAATATGATCGTTCCGGCAGGGGCCACTCTAGAAGGGCAGTTTCAGCCGGTGAGTGGAGGTACCCAGTTTGTCTCCCGTTCTCTGCTGATCAACGGCCAATCCTATCCCCTCTATGCCCAGAGCCAGGTCATTCGCAACCAAAAGGATCCCCGCCATACCTCCGGAGAAGCGATTGTCCAAGATGCGCTGATCGGGGCAGCAGCAGGAGCTCTCCTGGGCGGGCTGTTCGGCAACCAGGTGATCTCAACGGAAAAAGTGCTCGGGGGAGCAGCAGCGGGGGCCGTGATTGGGAATGTGACGGCTCCAGAGGTTGCCGTGGTGAACCCCAATACCAATCTGACCCTTACCGTTACCCAAGATTTTCAGCCTTACCTGCCCTAACGGGATCCCTCAGGTGTAGCGACGAGCCGATCCAGGATCTCATCATGCAACATCCCTTTACGTACCCACTCTTCGCAATTGTGTAGGCGTTGGGCCGTGCCAATTAGGAAACGGTTTTGATCTGCACCCAGAGATTCACAGGTGGTTTGGACACAGACCAGCTCTCGGCCTGAAAGCAACGAGAAGAGGCTGGCCAATACTCCTGATTCCAAATGACCGCTAGGTTCGCGGGGGATGGAGGTTTCCTCGGGGCCAAAGCTGTTGCGCGCAGCAAGGGCAAATCCCGAGTTGCGCACCCTAGCCTGCACCACGCCCTGATCTCCGGCAGAGAAATCCAGTGTCAGTCTTCCCCAGCCGTGGGTAGCCCACAAATCGCTGAGAGCATCAAGGAGGATCCCCATCGGCAGCTCCCACAGGGGTTGGTTGTGATACCGGGAAAGTTCATCTTCAAAACGGCGAAAAAACTCTTCCCCCCAATCGCGTCCGCAGTTGTACAGAATGACACGGGCAGCTTGGCCGGTCTCGTAGCGCAAACCCGAATACAGAGCCTCTAGTAAGGGCATGGGGAAAGCGGCCAGTCGGTATCCACCTCGGCTTTCCAATATGCCAGTATGAATATCTGGGCGAATGTAGTAAGCGGGACTAAAGCAATGTCCAGGCAGGATTTGCTCCTGCAAAATCTCTTGTAGGGTGGTCATGGTTCTCCTCGCGGGCAGTTGGGTAACGGGGGTAAGGCGGACTCCAGATTGTTCAAGATGGGGGGCTCGGTTGACCCACCGGGGTTAACTGACCAGCATCGTTTTGGCCAAAATCAGGTAGGGGCGAATCATCTCGCTTTCTTCCGCTGTGAAGACATGGGCCAAGGAATCAAGCATCAGCTTGTAGACAGGTTTGCATTCATCGCGCATTTTGAAAGACTTGAGGATGGTCTCTAGCCAGTAGAGCAATTTATCCCGCAGGTAATCTTCGTCATTCAGCAACATAGCCATGCAGCAGTAGCGCCACACCATGCTCAGATCGCGGCGACACCGTTCCCATGCCAAGACCCCATGGCGACGGGTCAAGTTGGGTAACATTGGCTGAAATTTCTCAATCACCCGATCCAGTAGTGCGCTTTCTTTAGCCTGGAGCACTTGGTAGATGCGCACTCGTTTCGGGATCCCTTCCACGTAGTCGTGCAGACTTTTGAGTTCATCCGGGTGCAGGTAACGGCCTTCTGTGTTCTGAAGGAGATCAGCAAACATCAAGCTCATGGGTTGTCACTCCTTATTGAAGTTGGTGTGAGTTAGACAAACATTTCCATCAGGGTGAGGGCTGGTTCTGGAGAAGAGTGGGCTGGTTCCACTTCAGTCACAACTGGCGGGGGAGGACTGGATTCTGCCTCAGGGGCTTGACTAGAACAGGCTGCCTGCAGTGTCTGCCAATAGGGGGAGAGTAAATCCCGCTGGTCGTCGGTGAGGATCGGCCCATTCTGCTGAGATCCTTGGATGACAGCCCAGAGCTGGTCGAGGGCTTCCGGCAGGCCTAGATAGAGTTCCGTCGCTCCACAGCTCCATTGCTGTAGTTGTGAGGGATCCCCCATGAGCAGGCTTAATCCGACGGAGCGCAAACACAAGGCCAATTGACGGGCCAAGAGGCGCTGGGCAGGGGACAAGTCGGCAGTGTCTACAGATCCCTGCTGGTTTAAGACTTCTTGGATCCAATCGAGTTCTTGTTGTTGAAACACTTGGTAGAGATCCAATCGTTCTTGAAAGGAGAGAGCGTAGCGAATCAGGCTCTGCAGATCATCAGGAGAGAGGTAATCCCCTTCTCGATCGGCAATGCGCTCTGGCCAAGAGTAGATGTCATCCATAGGTAGGGGTTCCTTAAGCCATTAGAATCGAGAGCCATTCAAGTCAGTCAAAGAGATCAGGGTGCGTGAACTGCCAGGGCAACTCGCTAGAGCAAAGCCCCGCCAAACAAAGCAGCAAAATCATCAAGAGTAAAGGGATCCTCCTCTGGCAATTCGGGCACAGGCTCTGGGCGTGGTCGGGTTCCTGACCAGTCAAAGGCAGCAAAAAATTGTCCGACTGACTGGGTGAGAGAGAGCATTCCCGATGAGTCAGAGATGGGATCCTCTGTAGGCAAAGTAGACGTGAGGGGGCGGTTGTCCCAGTTCAACCCTTCCAAAAAAGCCAACAACGGCTGAGTTAAATCTCGACCAGGATGTAAGGTGAGCATGGCTTAATCTCTAAACGTCTGGGGATAAGCGGCAATCACAAGACAATCACAATTGGTGCAAACGATGTTCGATCTCACGTGCGCTTGCGCCTTCCGTAATCCAAAAATTAGCGGCATCAATACGCTCTTGCCCACCCAGGAGGAATTTACAGTAGGTTTCTCCCATGGCATAGCACTGGATTTCGATGCAGCCTAGCTCTCTGGAGGTCATGGCGGTGAAGAACCCAGCAAATAAACCGGCATAGAGATGGCAGACGGGTTTGCCCACATCCCCAAGTGTGCGAGCCACCATTGAATCGAAAAGATTGATAAACAAAAATCCCTTTTGCTTCGATTCTGTTTCTACTTCCCACTTACCCCAACCCTGAGCGGTAAAGGGCCACCACCACGTTTCTAGCAAAAAGAGCAGGTTGGATTGCTTGACCCCAACCCCGTACTCCCGCTCATACCATTCCGAGAAATACACAGAATCCCGAGTACCCCAATCCATGCCGATGGTGTACATAACAGCAGCGGAGGCATCCCCCACTTCTCGTTCCAACCCCGTTTGCAGGCCAATGATAAAGTCTTCGCTCAGGAGGAGGTTTTGGGTATTGTTCCAGTCGATGATTGTTCCTCGGTCTCGATTAAATCGAAAGAAGTCGCGGTAACTGTAGTGGGAATGTTTTTCACGACCGGTGGGCATTGTGACAGCAGGACGGGGATCGGGTCGAGATGTAGAGGTGGTCATAGATCTCTCCTGATGGAATAGATGAAGGCGATTCAACACAAGAGCTGTAGCCGCTGAATGCTCAAGTTGCGAGAAGAAAAGTAGAGTTTGCTTTTAGGTTCCCTAGATGTCAACCTTCAAACTTTCCGAGTTTGCGCTAGGGTGCTACCAATTAGGTGGAAATCTTCATTTTCCAGTTGTTTTATGGTGGAACGAGTAATGACTTTTCCTTGCTCTACCAAAACTTTCCCTGTGCGAGGATGGAGCAAGTCTTGTTCTGCTCGTCTGCCGATGAGAACTTCCACATCTTGCAAAGAGTTTACGTACATCCCTGGCGGCAACTCCACCACCACACCATCAGAAACTACCCTGGCTTGACAGGCAAGACGCGAATTGGTTTTTGCGCTGGTGATCACTTCAAGTGTTTTCGACTCGCGCGGGGTCATAGGGGTCAAACTGTCCATGCCCTCTTTGACGTAGATGTGACAGGTGGCACAAATGCCCCGACCATTACACTCTTTAGAAACATGTAAGTCCTCCGAAAGGATCGCCGACAGCAGGTTGCTGTAGGTATCCACTTCGGAGATACGAGACAGAGGCTCCAGTTGAATTTGTTTAACCATAAGTGGGATCCATCGAGGTGCTCAGCGCATAGGACAATCTAAATGATCTGGAATAATGGGCTGATTGGAAATAAAAGATAGCCCTCTTTTGTATTCTGCATTTTGGCTATGATTCTGTGAATGAAAATGAAATAATCCTTAACTACGAGTAAATACGGAATTTTTATTGATTTGGTTTTCCGGAAAGTAGAATTACGGAAACGAACTCAGATTGAGTGTTTTTCGTAAATATTTATCGCAAAATCCAGCGACTGATTCTGCTGGCAAGATAAATCTGGATGAGAGCGTTTGCTGTTCTCTGCTTTGAGATTGATGAGCTTAATTCCAACTCTACAACAGCTTCATCATTTCTTTGAATGGGTCTTCTTGCCTTTTTCGCAAATTTAATCTTTTCGATCAGTTTCGTTTATAAGGAGCAACCATCATGGAGTCGCGTCAGCGAAATCAGGATCCTCAAGTGTTACAGAATCTTTTGCGGGCTGCCTATCAGCAGATTTTGGAACGCCAGCCCTACCAGCACGAAAAAGTAGGTGAGCTGGAAAAAATTGAGCAGGATTTTCTCCGGGGCCGGGTCGGTATTAAGCGTTTGGTTCGACAAGTAGGGGGATCCCATCTCTATCAGCAGCTCTTTTTTAATGCGGGTTGTAATACGCGCTGTGTGGAGCAGGGGTTCAAGCACTTTTTGGGCCGGGCTCCAGCGCACAGAGCTGAGGTGGCAGCCTACCATGACATTTTGGTGCATCGGGGCTTTCAGGCGATGGTCAACGCCTTTGTAGATTCTGAGGAGTATCGCCACCATTTCGGCAATGAGCGACTGCCCCACCCGCGTCAACGGCTCATGGGGTATCCTCCTGTGGCTTATCTACTAACGGATCGCATGAACCGCAGCCATCAACTGGCGATGCAGGGATCCCCGCTTTTACAAAGTTTGGCGGTGATGTAGATCTTTTTCGGTGAACAGCCTGTTCGACTTCACTCTCGTTCAGGCTGTCCTGAGCAAAACTTTTGAATTGAATCAAGTGTTGGAAGCAAACGCTGTTATGACAGAAATAAGGAGATGCCCATATCAGGTTCTCTTCTCCTATCCTCGACTGCACGCGCACTTGACCGAATGGGATCCCGTAAGTTAGCAGAAAGGCTGTAGCATTCAGTGGCAGAAGGGATTGACGGGGAAGTACCGACGAACCGATCAGGGATCCCTATCCTCAACATCAGAAGGGATCCCACTGCTGACCGACACAAACTAGTATTTCGGAATCGAAGGATCATAGGCTTCTGCCCAGGCGAGGATCCCTCCTTTAAGGTTTTTTCCTTGGATCCCGGCAGCCTGCAAAATCCCTAAGGCTTTGGCGGATCGCATTCCACTCTTACAGTGGACAATCAACTCCGAGCCGTTGACCAGTTGTCGCACTTGTTCCACCCCATCACCATTTTCAATTTGGGGCAATGGGATCAACTGGGCACCTGGAATTCGACCGATCTCCCATTCATTGGGGTTACGCACATCGATCAACACAAAATCCTTTTGGGCATCGATGCGAGTCTTGAGATCGGCAACTGTAATCTCAACAATTTCTGATTGGCTGGCCTGCTCCGCCGCCTGGGCCTGCGGGATCCCGCAGAATTGTTCGTAATCGATCAGTTCTGTAATCGGGGGAGTAGCTGGGTTCTTGCGCAACTTCAGCTCCCGGAAGCTCATTTTCAGAGCATCGTAAAGCAGCAAACGCCCACTCAAGGTGTTGCCGACGCCCAGGAGAATCTTCACCGTTTCTGTAGCCTGAATTACACCGATGATGCCGGGGAGAATGCCCAAGACCCCCCCCTCAGCGCAGGAGGGTACCAATCCCGGTGGAGGCGGCTCAGGGTAGAGATCGCGATAATTGGGCCCATCTTCGTAGTTAAAGACGGTGGCCTGTCCCTCAAAACGGAAGATCGAGCCGTAAACATTGGGTTTGCCCGTTAACACACAGGCATCATTGACCAAGTAGCGGGTGGGGAAATTATCGGTGCCATCCACAATCACGTCGTAGTCAGCAAATAGCTCTAAGGCATTGTGAGACTTGAGGGCGGTTTCGTGTACATCCACCTGGCAGTAGGGATTGATCTCCAGGATGCGATTTTTGGCCGATTCCACCTTTGGTTTGCCTACCCAAGAGGTGCCGTGGATCACTTGGCGCTGTAGGTTCGACACATCCACCACATCAAAATCCACTAGGCCAATCCGCCCCACCCCAGCCGCCGCTAGATAGAGCAACAACGGGGATCCCAATCCACCGGTGCCAATGCAGAGAACTTTGCCGGCCTTGAGCCTCTTCTGTCCTTCCAAACCCACCTCTGGCAGAATCAAATGCCGAGAGAAGCGCTCCATTTCCTCGCGGGAAAGGCTGACTTGGCTGGCATCTAGGTTCAACATGCTCAAAACCCTCCGGCAATAGCAGGAACAATGCTGATGGTGGCTTTTTCTCCAACGGGAGTGTTGTCCCCTTCGGCCAAATCCCGCACATCTTCGTCATTCAAATAAACATTGACGAAATTGCGTAGCTTACCCTCTTCGGTGTAAAGATGGCGCTTTAGATCGGCATAGCGAGCAATTAGATTACTCATCACTTCACCAACATTGCTGCCATCAATCTCGACGGTTTCCTGATTATCGGTATAGGGCCGCAAGGGAGAGGGGATGAGAATTTTGGTTGCCATACGTGTTTAGGAAGGAGCTCAATGAATTTCAGATGTCAGAACTTCAGAACCAGGGCCTAGGCCCCATAAGCCTAATAAAGATTAGATCTATCCAGCCAAAGCCGGAATTGAGGGAAGCTGGACTGTTTCTAGCACTTGCATCGGCTCCCGTTGCGGTTGCTCCTGGTCATCCAAAATCCAACTGACCACCTCTTCGGCTTTGCCATCCTGGACACTGACGATGACACAGGAAAATCCCCAAGGAAAAGCATGTTGCCGATCAAATTCGGAGGGGATGGCCGGATGGTTGGGATGAGAGTGATAGGTGCCGAGGATTCCCAAGCCTTTGCGCAGGGCATGGTCGTTGGCTCGCTTGAAATCTGCCGGATTGATTAAAAAGCGGCGGTTGCTGGATTCACCATCGGCTAAGGGATTTTCCGCCTGATCCCAGGTGTTGGTCACCGACCAAAGTTCATGAATGAGCTTGTCACCCGCTTTGATCTCGCCGATCAAAATCCCACAGCCCTCGGAGGGAAAGGCTTGCTCGCCGTGCTGGCGAATGGTGCGAATGTGTTCTGCCAGGAGGTGAAGAGCCATCAATCTCACCTTTGCCGATGGAATTACCGTTCTTTTATTCTGGCATAGATTTGTCACGCTATTCCCTCTCCGGTTTAGGTTCTTGCCGAGCTTGGGGCGGTTCAGGGGTTTGTTTCAGAAACCGTGACCGGTAATGGATGCAGCCTTGGCAGGGCCCCTGAGGGTTGACTGCACAGCGCAACCAAACCGATTGAGCACTAAATGCACAGGAGGGATCCCCTAGAGGGGGGCCTGGCTCACCGACTCGCTGTCGTCTGAGCAGCACCACCTGGCGGCGCCAGTCTTGCAAAAAACGACTGTAGGCTCGTTCCCGCCACCGACGCTTGGCAGCGGTTTCTAAAGCGCGGGTGGTGAGGTTATCCAACATGGGAGGGGCACCCACAACGTAAGGACAACTCGAGGGTTGGAGCCTTGGATCTTCAGGATGGCACACTCTGTTCTGAAGAACCAAAGTGCTAGGGATCCCCTGGCTCTTAGCTGTTGCCGGTTTCTCCAGGATGATCTGACCGATCGGCGTGCCTGTGTCGAGCTTGAGCCTGCTGCAGAGCTTGGCGCACAACCGCAAAGCCGGTTCCGCCGGCACTGAGACGGGCCGCCACCACCTGCTGTGGGTCAATGGCGGCAAAAATATCCTCTTCAAAGGCCGGGTGAAACTGCTTCCACCGCTCTAGGCTCAGATCCCGCAGGACGATCCCTTCGGCTAAACAGACGCGCACAACCTGGCCCACCAAATCATGGGCTGTGCGAAAGGGGATCCCGCGCCGTACCAAATAATCTGCCACATCGGTAGCATTGGAGAAATCTTCCTGAACGGCAGCAGCCATCCGTTGTCGCTGAAATTGGATCCCTTCTTGTAACAGAATGGTCATTGCCTCCAGGCAGGAGCTTAGGGTGTCAACGGTGTCGAACAAGCCCTCTTTGTCTTCTTGGAGATCTTTGTTGTAAGCCAGTGGCAGCCCTTTCAAGGTCACCAACAAGGCCTGCAAATGCCCGAATACACGCCCCGCCTTCCCCCGCACCAACTCCGGTACATCAGGGTTTTTCTTCTGGGGCATGAGGCTGGACCCCGTAGCACAAGCATCCGTGAGGGCCACAAAAGCGAACTCTTGCGAAGCCCACAGCACGATCTCTTCCGAGAGGCGACTCAAGTGCACCAAAATCAAGCTAGCCGACGCATGAAATTCCACCAGATAATCCCGGTCGCTAACTGCATCTAAGCTATTGGCAGTGATTCGCTCAAATCCCAGCAGATGGGCCGTCAGATAGCGATCGATGGGCAGGGGAGTTCCTGCCAAAGCCCCAGATCCAAGGGGACAGACATTCACCTGCTCTCGCACCCGCCCCATGCGTTCCCAGTCTCGCCAGAACATTTCTTCGTAGGCCAGGAGATGATGGGCCAGGCTGATGGGTTGGGCCCGCTGCAGGTGGGTGTACCCCGGGAGAATGGTCTCCACGTGTTGGCTGGCCCAGTGCAGCAGCACCCCCCGCAGTTGCCAGAGGGAGGTGCGGAGGCAGTCAATCTGATCCCGTAGATAAAGGCGCAGATCGGTGCTCACCTGGTCATTGCGTGATCGGCCTGTGTGGAGTTTTTTCCCCACCTCCCCCACGAGAGCCACAAGACGGTGCTCAACGGCATAGTGCACATCCTCAGCCTCGGGATCCGGCTGAAAGGTCCCGGCTTCGGCTTCCCGGCGGATCTGTTCCAACCCTTGCCGAATTTGCTCCGCTTCCGCCCGGCTCAAAATGCCACAGGCCGCCAACATCTGCACATGGGCCAGGGATCCAGCCACGTCATAGGGGAGCAGACGGATATCAAAACCAATACTGGCGTTGAAGCGGGCAATGACAGGGTGCAGGGATCCCTCAAAGCGCTGGCTCCAGGGGCGGGGCGTGGGCGTCGAATCGGGAATCGACAGGTTGGGCGAGATATCGGTCACCAGGCAAAAGATCTATGGGGATAAAAACAACAGCCAAACAGTCTAGGATAACCTTGAAAGCAAGCAAACCCAGACAAGACAAGCCGGGCATGATGCTACCACACCCCGTGCCCTTTCGGCGCTTAATACTTGATGCCTTCTGGAGGCTTTCCCGATAGAGGTTCAGTGGGAACTGGTAATGCTCTTGAGCATGTAGCCCACGACAATCCCGATCAAGGCTGCCCAGATCTGACCGGACTCGACAAAATGGTTCCAGCCCTTACTGATATCTCCCAGGACATCTTGGCGGAACACCTGACCCACAACCATTTCCGTTTGTAGGCGGGCAGGAGCAGGTAGAAAAGCCGAGTGGGTCTCAGAAGCAGAGGAGAAATTCATTTTCATCGTTGTGCCTCGCGCGGTAAATCAGACAGCCGTACTAGCTAGAGCGTACCCTCAGTTGCCCGATTCGTAGCTAATTTTCGTCGGAATCCGCCAGTAACTTCAACACCACCAAGGTTGTGTCGTCTACAGACTCCGGTCGGACATAGATATCCTCCTGCAGGAGTTGCTCCGGATCTTGGGAAGGAACTAGAGCCAGTTTGGATTGACGTCCCCGGAAATTATCCATCTGCTCAAATAGGCTTTCTAGAATGTCTTGAGGGGACTCACAACGGCGGGCCGCCTGCTGGATGGCTTCCATTAGGCCGGTGGTTTCTAGGCGTTCGCCACGGGTATTGGCTGCCTCCGTATAGCCATCGGTGTAGTACACCACCACATCTCCCGGTTGCAGTTGCACACAGCTTTCGGAGTAGTGGCTGTGGCTTTCTAGCCCAATCAAAGCCCCGTCTGTGTCGAGGGCCTGAATTTGCTGAGTACGAGCCTGCCACCAGAGGGTGGGATTGTGGGCTGCATTGCTAAAACAGAGGCGACGGGAACGGGGATCGTACTCGGAATAAAACAAGCTGATGAAGCGATTGGAGTTTTCCAGATCGCTGAACATGGCTCGATTGAGGTGTTGGAGTACCCGTGCCGGTGAATGCCGGTTCAAGGCCTCGGCCCGTACCATGGCTCGGGTCATGGTCATTAACATACCGGCGGGTACCCCTTTGCCCATGACATCCCCAATAACAATGCCCAGGCGAAAATCTTCTGCCTCTTTGGGATGCCCGGATCCCACCGCCTCAGGATCCGCCTCCTCCATGGGAATAACAATGAAATCGTAGTAGTCGCCTCCCACCTTGCTGGCAACGCGGCAACGGGCTGCCAACTGCAGGCCTCTTACCTGCGGGTACTCGCGGGGTAACAGCTGGGTCTGGATGTAGGAGCCAATCTCCATTTCTTTTTCCAGGGCCACTTTGCGGCGCAGAGCTGTTGTCAGCTCATTGTTTTCAATCGCCACTCCCGCTTGGTCGGCAATCACCCGCAGCATTTGTTGACGACGCGCATCCCAGTGATAATCCGGCTGGCGGGTAAAGACGTACAGGCGTCCCCGCGCCGAGTTGCGAATCAACAACGGGGTACCGAACAACTGCACATCCGGTCCCAGATTCCGCCGCAGCCGCTCATCCAACAGGTGCTCTAGAGTAGGAATTTCAACCGATAAGGGCAGAGCTCCCTCTGTTGGGGTGGCACGTTCCTGCGCGGAGAGGGTTTGGGTAATCCGTTCCATCTCGGCTCGGATCTGCTCACGGCGATTCAGGTCAGAACAATGCAGTTGCTCCAGTTGAATGGTGCCATTGGGGTTAAACAGCAGCAGCGCTCCTCCCTCTGCGCCTGTCAGATGGCTGGCTACAAAAGCAGTCAATTCCAGAATCTGATTTAGGTTGTTGAAGGAACGCATGGCAAAGGCCAAACCCCCAAACAAATCCTGCATCAGATCTTGCTTGCGCCCCAGCTCCTCCAACCGATCCCGTAGGGTAGGGGCAGAAACAATGGCTGGGTTTACCTCCGGCAGCTCAACCCCATCAGGAGAAATGTCTGTGGTGGGATCCTCATCCGGCTGCGCAGAACGTAGATCTCTGAAGTCATCTTCCGCTTCAGGTGGCAATGGTTGGGAAGTTGGGTCTACAGAAAACAAGCCTGCATCAGAACTTTGAGCGGATACCTTTTCTGCCCAAGGGGATCCCGGCAACCCAATGTAGGGTTGTGGAGAAGCGGCCTGTTTGAGGCTGTGATCGTCCATCTATTAGGATCCGCGTTGGGAAAAAGTAGCTTTGAAGATCAAGGAGGCAGGGATCCCGCTCAGTCGGGGTGACCCCTTGAAAACATAACGACACAGCTTAGCAAAGATACCACAAGCTTTGTCACAGAACTTGTGAACATTCCTCCGCTACACTAGGGCTCTTTATCCTTAGCCTGCTTATCTTCATAGGCATAGTCCTAATAGATATCTCATAGATATAGACAGATTAGATGCAGATGTTCAGCTTACCCAGGTAAACTATGCTTCTTCTGGTGGCTTTTGCAGCGGCTATCCAAAGCAGGCTTAGCCTGTGGAAAAGCTAGCTTAGCCAATGTTCTCGGGATCCGCCAATCGCCGTTGCTCTCACCTGCCTAAAGTGGCTGACGGGATCCCTGGCAAAGCTGTCGGTAGAGGTGTTCCACCTGAGTAATGTTATGACTGAGGGTGTAGCGCTCTAGCACCCGTTGACGAGCCTTCATGCCCAAGAGCTGGGTAAACTCCCGTTGATCCCGCAACAAAGGTAGCAAGGTTTGCAGATCAGAAGTTACCCGCCTGGGATCGAGCAGGATCCCGGCTCCATCTGCTAAAACCTCACCATCTGCCCCTACATCGGTGGCCACAGGAGCAAGTCCACAGGCCATGGCCTCCAAAAGGGATAATGACAGCCCCTCAATCAGAGAAGGCAAAATAAACACATCTGCCCCGCGCAGGATCTCAATGCGCTGTTGATCCTCAGCTACATACCCCAGCCAGTGGATACCGTGCTGAGTGTTGTAGAAAGGCTTGAGGCTGTTGGCCAGTGGCCCATCTCCCAAGATCAATAGACCACAGTTCTCCCCCATTTGCGATTGCTTCCAGGCTTTGAGCAAAGCCTCGAGATTTTTTTCCGGGGAAACCCGCCCCTGATAGACAAAAATCCGCTCTAGCCCCAGCTGCTGCTTCAGGCTAGAGGGGCCAGGGGCATATTTGTCCACATCAACACCATTGGGAATGACTGCCACCTGTTCACCCCTCACCCCCAGCTTGATTAGAATCTCCCGTTGGGTTTCCGAAAAAACAATCGTGCGATCGTAGTTGGCCAGGGAGGGAGCATAGAGCTGATAGGCCAAGTGCTGGGTGCGGGAGGCAATGTTACGCCGCCGCCGGTCGAATGCGGGGTGGAAAGTAGCCACCAGCGGTTGCTGGAGTTCTGCGCAGATCTCCGGCAGAACAAAATCGATGGGAGAAAGAGTCAGGGAGGCATGCACCAGATCCGGCTTCAGCTCCCGCAAAGCCTGGGTCAGTAGCCGGGTCGCGTTGGGGGCCGGGATGGTATAGATCTGGGACTTGTACAAGCAAGGCAAGGAAACATCCCGCCCATCCAATTCCGCCCGCCAATCTCCACTGGAGCCCTTTCCTTTATTGGAATCGGAGGATTGACTTTCGTGAGTGAAGTGAAAAAAGCTCACCTGGTACCCCCGATCCAGCAGGCCGTTGGTTACCTCGCGGCTGTAGGTAACATTGCCACAGAAGGGGGTTTTCTTGCCTATCCAGGCGATGTGCATGGGTCGATCCCTGTTGAGCTAATGAAGAGAGAGCTGCAAGAAGAGGCTCAACTCTAAAGCCTTTCTTAAGGCTAGCAGAGTTGGATCCCCCTCCAGACGGTAACTTCAAAAAGGGATCTCTGACCTCCTGTCCTAACTTGCGTTACAGGTGATCGAGCTTGATTTATGGGTTGGGAATGTGTTGTTTTTCATCCCGACCCAACAGGCTCCAAGTGTAGAGGCCAGACAGCCCTGCCGTAATCGCCAGTCCGAGAAACACCCAGGATAGCCCCAAATAGGTCTCCGCCACCCCCGTCAACACCAACGGCAAGCTAAGGGCGATATTGGCCACGTTGTTCTGCAATCCAAAGACCTTCCCCCGCAGCTGTTCAGGAGTTTCTTCCTGGATCAAGGTTTGCATCGGCACTGCCACTAGGGCTCCGGAGCAGCCCAGTAGGGCAATCAATCCCAAACTGGGGAACAACCAATCCGTCGTCCAGGCTAGGGATCCCAAGGCCATACAAAGTAACACTGAGCCCAGCCCACTCCAAGCGCGGCGGCTCACCTCTCGGCCTGTATGCCCAACCCAAAAGGCCCCAATCCCCATGCCCAACCCAGCGGCAGCCAGCAGCACCCCAAACTGATCCGGATCCAGCTCCACCATCACCTCCGCCATGCGTACCGCCAAAACCGCCAGTGCTGCAAACAGAGAGTAAAGCACCACCACCTGTACCAAAGCCGCTTTGATGGCTGGCATTTGCCCAATGTATTGCAGCCCCAGTTTCAGGTCTTCCCAAACGTGAGGAGCATCTTGACTGTGGGGTTCTAACTTTTCGTGAGGTTGGAGGAACAGCAACAGGGATCCCGCCAAGAGGTAAGCAGCTCCCACCAGCAATTCAGGCCCTACCTCCAAGTTCGGCAACCAAGTGCGCACCCAATGATCCGCCAAGCTCAATAGGGGTTCCCCAATCGCAAAACCGACGATCACCGAAGCCATCATTGTAGTGGTGTAGAGGGAGTTGGCCGCCAACAGATCCCGTTTCGGCAGGATCAAGGGCAGAGTCGCCTGTTCCGCCGGGGCAAAAAACTGAGTCAGGGTGGAAACGGCAAAACTCACCAGCAAAAGTCCAGCAAACCCCAAAGGGATCCCTGGCCAAAGCTCATGATTGGCGGTGAACCAAAGCAGCGGCG